>SKLD01000025.1 GCA_007123395.1 Opitutales bacterium | reverse complement strand
GGTCCTCCGCCGGGTCCTCCGCCGGATTTCACGCCACCGCCTCCGCCCTCGGGCCCGCCGCCGACGCGCACGCCCCCGCCCCCGCCGCGTCCCGCCCCGAACGACGAGTGATCGGAGCGCACCGATGTTTTTCCAGCCGGACTCTCTCGCAGGGTCCGGTTTTTTTTGCGTGAGAATGCGCGGTCGCCGTGACCGCCGCCGCCGTCCGTAAACAAGAGAACCGCCCCTGCCGGGGCGGTTCTTGCGGGCAATGACACTGTCAAATCACGCCCTATCTCTGTCGCTGTCTTAACTGTGGGTCTCTTCGACCCATTGGCCTATCGCTTGCCAGAAAATCTGAATGTCACGAGGAGACGCCGTTTGTGAAATTCATGTAAGTCTTGCCCGCAAAATACTTGGCAGGTCAACTCAAAATCGGCGTTTTTCCCGCATTTTTATTGGTTTGAGCTGATGCTCATCTGTTTTTACGGCAGGCGTTTTTACGTTTGTAAAAATGCTTGGCTGCCTGCGTAACGCTCATCACACGTTTGCCTTCCGCGCAAATACGGGGCGGGAGTTCTTGGGTCGTAGGTGGTGTTTTTGCCGGGACTCGAAAAAAAAATCATTTTTCTCTTGCGCGGCGCCGAAACGAGTACATCGTAATGATCATTATCAGATTTCCCGAAAGGGAGTTTTGGGGTAATAAGGAGTAGTGAAATAGAAAATAATGGCGGGCAGCTTAGGGGTAGGCTGCCCGCCTTCTTTTTTCCGGAGCTTTTGCTTTGGGCGTCCGATTAAAATGCCGGGTCCGGAACGAAAAAAAATCGCCAATCGTAGCAGGTGCGGAGGGGTGAGTGAAAAAATGGAATTGCGTCGCTGCCGCTGCTCCCCATTACAGGACGTTTTTCGAGTGAGCTTATTTTGTCACATGCGCCGGGTGCGCGGTATAGTTTTTGCTTTATTCGCATCGTCGGCTGAACGCACGGCGCGGGGCGGGCGTCTGAGGAAAAGTCAAATGCCCCACTCTGGCCGATGTGCGGATCATGATGCCTCAGGCGGTTCTGTCTCCGTATCGGGCGGCGGTTGGGGCGGCGTGCGTGAAACGAAAAGATGCGAGATTCCCACCCTTGAATGGATATACAGATGAATATTGGACGTTTTTTTCTGTGGGCGGCGTTTACCGCCGCAGTCACAGCCTTTACGGCGGTTGCGGCCGAAGCGCGGGCGATCGATCTCGAAGAGGCGACCTCCACACTCAAGCAGTGGGTTGAGACCGAGCGCATCATTTCGCGGGAGCGAACCGACTGGGAAGTCGAGCGGTCGACATTGCGTGATATTATTTCCGTCTACGAAGACGAGTTGAAGCAACTCACGGAGATGATCGCGCAGGCGGAAGAAGACACCACGGCGGTTGATGCCCGCCGCGCCGAACTGTCCGAGCGCCTCGATGATCTTCGCGAAATACAAGCCGTCATGCGCGAGCAAATTGCGGCGGAGGAGGCGCGCGTGCGGGAGTTGGTGCGTTTCTTCCCCGAGCCTTTGCGGAAGGAGTTGCAGCCGCTCATTAACCGCATTCCCCGGCCGGGACGTGAAGTGGACATGGGGCTTGCCCAGCGAATGCAAAATATTGTCGGCATTCTCACCCAAGCCGATAACTTCAACCGTGCCGTGACCATCGAAACCGAACTGCGCGAAACGGACGCGGGTTCCATCGCCGTCACAACCATGTATTTCGGCCTCGGCATCGCCTACTTTATCGACGGATCGGGTGAACACGCCGGTATCGGTGTCCCGGCGGCGGATAACTGGCAGTGGACGACCGGTCCGGAGTACGCGCCGGTGGTTCAGCAATTGCTCGATGTCTACCGCCGCAACATTCTAGCCACCTACGTCAACACACCCATCGAAACCACCGATATCCGGCGCTAATTCCAGAACCATCCGAGCAGTGAAACGTATTTTTCCGAGCATTCTTCTCCTCCTCCTTCCTTTTGTTGCCACCGCGCAGTCGCCGCGGGATGCGGCCGGCAGCGCCGACACCGACCTTCGCGACGCCCTTGAGCGGCTCTCAGCCTTGCGAGCTGAAATCCGCGATGAGAAAATCCCCCTCTCGCGCGAAGTTTCCGACCTTGAGCGGCAACTTCGCGACAAGCGACGCGAGGTCGACCGGGTGCAGCGCCGCCGCGACACCCAGCGCATCGACCTCGGCCAAGTCGAGGAAAGTCTGCGCCTGAGGCAGGAGGAAATCGACTACGTGTCGAATCTTGTCGCCGAATTCACGCGCATCCTCGATTCGCGTATAGACCTCAGCGAGCAAAGGCTCTACGCGGACAAGCTGGAGCCACTCCTGCTCGCGGGCGAGGAGGATCTTACGCGGCAGCAGCGGCTTATGCGCATGCGCGGGGCCACAGGGCTTGGCATCGACCGGGTGGAACAGCTGATCGGCGGTTATATCTTCGAGGGGAGGGCCGTCTCTCCGGGCGGCCGGATCGAAGAGGGCCGTTTTCTTCTCATCGGTCCGCTGGTCTACTTCGCAAGCACCGAGACAGACGGAGCCGGTCTCGCTCTCGATCTCGGTGCCGTGGATCCGAATTATTTCCCGCTGAGCGCGGCTTTCGACGCGCAGATTCGCGAGCTTGTTGAGACTGGGCGCGGGCGCGGGCCGGTCGACCCAACGCTTGGCGACGCCTTCGCGCTTGAAGAGGTACGCGAAACCCTGTGGGAACACATTCAGAAGGGCGGCATCTGGATCTGGCCGATCCTTACCTTTGCTTTTCTCGCCTTTGCCACCGCGCTCTACAAGGTGTTCGAAATCTATTCCGTTAAAATGCCCCCGCCGGGCACGCTGCACGAGATTCTGCGCCTCATCGACGAAGGCAAGCGCGAGGAGGCGCTCGCCTACGCGCAGAAGGTGCCCGGACCCGTCGGTAAGATGCTCGCTGACGGAGTGCAGCATATCGATGAACCGGTCGAACTCATAGAGGAGGTTCTCTACGAGCGGATGTTGGAAATTCAGCCGCGCCTTGAACGGCTTCTGCCGTTCATCGCCGTGACAGCCGCGACCGCTCCCCTCATGGGTCTTCTCGGTACTGTCACGGGGATGATCAACACGTTTAAGCTCATCACGGTCTTCGGCACGGGTGACGCCAAGAACCTCTCCTCCGGTATCTCCGAGGCTCTCGTGACGACGGAATTCGGACTCATCGTGGCCATCCCCTCGCTCATCATGCACGCGCTGCTTTCCCGCCGCGCGCAGGGTGTCATGGCGAACATGGAGCGCACGGGCGTTGCCTTCGTCAACGGGCTCACCCGGCGCAACAACGGTAACCCGCCCAAAGTCTGACTGGGGCGCCGAAAAGGAACATAGGCAGCATGACCTGGGACCGGTTCACCGAAGAAACCATCACCATCCTGTCCGACGGCGGGTGGCTGATGTTTCCGCTTGTTTTCATTGCGCTGCTGATTTACGGCACGGCGTTCCGGCTCTTCTTCTACTTTTCGCAGCACCCGTTTTACCGCACGAAGCGGGCGCAGTGGACGGGGTGGGTCGAGGATCCCGCCTCCAGTCCGGAGGAAATCCGTGGAATTCTCGAGTACACGCAGGAAGACATGCGCTCCATGCGGTCGATTCACAGTCGCTTCAACGAGGTTCGCAACGACTACCTCGCCTTCCCCGACTCGATGCACCGCTTTCTTATGACGCTCGTTACCGCCGCGCCGCTCATGGGGCTTCTCGGCACGGTCACAGGCATGCTTACGACGTTCGCCGGTCTCGGCGCAACGCGCAGTGGCAATACCGTCGACCTTATCGCCAAGGGCATTTCCGAAGCACTCATTACGACGCAGACAGGGCTCATCATCGCCATTCCCGGCTACGTCATTGCGTGGGCCATCCACAAGCGCCGCAACGAAATGCACGAGTGTCTCAACGCGCTTGAATCCATCACCTCACAGCTTTTCACCCGTCAGCAAACTTCCGCCGCACAATCCGCATGAAACGCCGTCGTATATTCGCCACCGGGTCGCAGGGGATGGCCGAGATGAACATCTCGCCTCTGATCGACATGGTGTTCATTCTCCTCATCTTTTTCATTGTCACGACCGTCTTTGTCGAGGAAACGGGCGTCGAGGTTTCCAAGCCGCAGGCCGCCTCCGCCATCGATCTCGAGCGCGAGAGCATCCTCATTGCCATTACGGCCAACGGTGATGTCGTCTACGGCGGGCGCGGCATCGGCGTGAGCGGCGTGCGCCCGCTCGTCCGCCGTCTCCTCGAAGACAAGCGTATGCCCGTCATCATCCAAGCCGACGAGTCCGTGCCGACCCGGCTCCTTGTCCAAGTGATCGACGAGGCTAAACTCGCGGGTGCCGACTCGGTGAACATTTCCACGGACCAATGAGTCCCCCTGTTCAATGGCGTTGAACAACGGCAGAGAAGGATTCCACAAACCGGCGGGCCGACCGCTGGTCATCCGCATGGTGCTCGCCACGGTCATCATGACGCTCGCTGTTGTTTTCATTTTACCCTTCACACAGTTTTTGCAGACCGACCCGCGTGACATGCATCGCGTGCGCTCGGTCGACATTGCTCCGCCACCTCCGCCTCCCCCGCCCCCCGATCCGCCTCCGCCCGAGGAAGAACAGCGCGAACAGGAGGTCGAGGACCTCTCCACGCCGCCGCCCCCGATTTCCCTCAGCCAACTCGAGGCCGCCCTCAATCCTGGCATTGGCGATGCCCTCGGCCAAGCCATTGACCTCAGTGCCTTTGGCACTGCCCAGCAACTGACCGAGGAGATACGCATTTTTGATATCTCCGACCTCGATCGTCGGCCACGCCGATTGCGCGCTGTTCCGCCCGCCTTTCCGATGGAGATGCAAACGCGCGGACTCCGGGGCGTCGTGCGCGCCCGCATCCTCATCGACGAGCAGGGCAATGTATCCGTCCTTGAAATCGTCGAAGCCACGCACCGCGATGCCGTGCAACCGGTCCGGCAGGCCCTGGCCCAATGGCGCTTCGAGCCTCCGGAGCGCGGCGGTGAGCGTGTGCGGGCGGCCTACATTCAGCCAATCAACTATGACTTCAGCGGTAATTAATGCATTTCGAAATGAACAGTGAGTCCTTCTTTTCTTGTGTGCGGTCCGCGGCGGTTTCCGCTGCCGCGCTCGTCTTCGGCGCATTGGCTTTGCTTTCCGTGCCCACTGCGCAGGCGCAGATATTCCCCTTGAGCGAGAATACATGGGACAACCCGGAGTTCGTTAAGCGTTTCCTCGGCAGCTACGGCGTGCATACCCGCGTCGAGCCGGAAATTTCGCGCGAAGAAGGGGAGTTTTTCAGCGAACTCGTCGACATCATCCCCGTCAACCCGCGTCGCGCCATCGAGAGCCTACGCCAGAAAATCACGCCGGATTCCAGTGCCGCCCTCGATTATACGCTCGCAAGCCTGCTCCTCCAGCAGGGCGATCTCAACGAAGCGGTGCGCCACTACGAGCGCGCCATCCGGAAATTCCCGAACTTCATGCGCGCTTACAAGAACCTCGGGCTCGCGCTCCTGCAGATCAACCGTTTTGAGGAAGCCATCGAGCATATTGTCAAAGCCATCGAACTCGGCGATGGCGACGGCGACACTTTCGGTTTGCTGGGCTTCGCTTACCTAAATATCGGCAAGCCCAAGTCGGCCCTCGACGCTTACCGGATGGCCTATGTCCTGCGCCCGAACAACCGCGACTGGAAAGTGGGCAAAGCCCAGGCGCTATCCCAGACCGGTTCCTACGAGCAATCCGCCGCCAT
>SKLD01000557.1 GCA_007123395.1 Opitutales bacterium | reverse complement strand
TGACCGATGGCGGGCGTCTGGTAAAAAGTGCTGCCGTAGCAGCCGACGTCCATCCAACCGAGATCGTCGGCAAGGATCAGGACGACATTCGGTGGTGCCGATGCATGGGCGCCGGCAAAACCGGCCACGGTGGCGGCGCAAAGGCCGAGGAGTTTTCGATTCATTAGACTATCGGTTTGTGGGGTTAACGACCTTGGCGGTCGGGGAAGAAATATTCGGGATAACGCCAGCGGTGCTCCCGGGCGCGCTGCCGGTTGGTCATGGGACCGACTTCGTTGCGGAAGCGTTCGAGAATGGCGGGGTCGAGGAGCGGGTCCCGGATCGAGCGCCGGTATTCAAGAAGGGCGGCCTGCATGCGGGCGAGGACGGCGGCATGCGCCGGATCGTCGGCAAGATTGAAGAATTCGTTCGGATCTTCCCGCAGATCATAGAGTTCGAAGGGCGGGGGCACACGGATGCGCTCATAGGTGGCCCGCACATGCGGGGGGGCGGCAGCGGCAGCGGCGGGCACGGAGTCGAACTCCTCCATGTTGTCGACATAGGCGGGGTTCACGACGCCCGGAATGAGGTTGTGGATGAGCTTGAAGCGCTCATCGCGCAGGGCCCGCTGCGGATTGAGGTTCTTGCCGCCGCCGTGGGCATGGAACTCGGTGTAGAGATAGGACCGCCAATCGGACGATTCACCGGTGAGAACCGGCAGGAGGGAGCGCCCGGGCAACCCGTCGACCGCGTCCGCCCCGGAAAGCTCGAGGAAGGTCGGAAAGAGATCGACCATGGAGACGAGATCCTTCGACACGGAGCCGGGCACCACCTGTCCGGGCCAGCGCACGATAAAGGGCACATGCACCCCACCTTCATACACCGTCCGCTTACCCCGGATGAGGTCCGGTCCGTGGTCGCTGACAAAGAGCACGATGGTGTTGTCGGCCTTGCCCGAGGCATCGAGTTGGGCCAGCAAATCGCCCACGAGCGTGTCGAGGCGCATGATGGAATTGTAGTGGTTGGCAAGGATTTCCCGCAACTGCGGTGTATCCACTCCGAAATAAGGCAGGGGCTCGATGTCCTCCGGATTGAGGGGCTCCGGGGGCAGGCCGTCCACCTGCCGCTGCCATGGGCTGTGCGCATCGGGATAATTGACGACGAGGAAAAACGGTTCCTCGCCCCGCCGCATGAAGCGCCGGGCAAAGCGTGCATAGTCGGGCAGATCGCGCCGGGCGAAATTGCCCCGGGGGATCTCCGCGAAATCAAAGGGAAACGCTTCCGCCGGATTGATGTGCAGTTTGCCGATGATGCCGGTGCGGTAGCCGGCCGCCTTGAGGCTCCGCGGAATATTCGGCGTATCCTCGCTATACATGAGAAAACCCCATGTCGCGAGAGCGATCTGCCCGTTTTGCGACGGATACAGGCCCGTGTGGATGCTGGCACGCGAGGGACTGCACCCGGCCTGGGTGACATAGGCCCGGTCGAAGCGCATCCCGTCGGCGGCCAGTCGGTCGAGGATAGGGGTGCGCACAAAGGGATCGCCGTAGCAGCCCAATTCGGGCCCGTGGTCTTCCGAAACAATGAGGAGGATGTTCGGACGGGCCGCCACGGTTGTCGGTGCCGTGGCGGATGTCGGACCCACGGCGGGATCGCTTGCGCAACCGGAAAGGGCGACAGCCGCAAGAGCGGCAGGGAAAAGACTGTTTTTCTTCATCGGGTCGGAGGAGGCGGTGCCATGGAAGGGCATTGGATTTAACCCCGGAGGTGTGGGTTCGGTTTTTTCGCAGGTGCTCCGTCCGGTCAACCCGAGCCAAGTGGTCAGTTGTCTTTACCGGTCTGCGAGGCAGCATCGACGACCACAGCGGCATCGCGTCTTGCCAAGAGCGCGCGGAGGGCAAAGAGGCCGCCCACAAACGGTTTGAAGATTCGGGGGAGGCGACGGTGCAATCGTCCGTTTTACTTCTGCGCCGCTTCCGCCTGTCGCTTCCTTGTGGCGGGGAGCGCGCGGGGCCGAATGCCGGTGGGCTCAATCCAGTGGCTCCGCTTCCCCGAGGCGCATTCGGTAGAAGCGCGGATCTACGGTGAGGGTGGCGGGGTCGGTCCATTGCGCGGGCATGGTTGGCGGCGCGAGGGAGTCGACGTTCTCCCAACTCTTGAGGTCGGTTGAGGTTTCGATGGTAAAGGTCTCTCCGGCGGGACCGTCGATTTCAAGGACCGGCCGGTTGGCGTCGAAGCCAATCCACCTCAGGGAGAGGGCGAGGATATCGGGAAGGGTGTCCACGACGGTGAGGGTGAGCCCGCCGTCGGCCTCGAAGAAGGCCCAGCGGCCGGGGCCGACGGGCGCGGCGCGGATGAGGCCGATATTGCGCAGGTTGGCTGTATCCACATGACCCGTGATGAGCGGATAGGAGCCGGGGGCGACGCTCTCCGGAAGGCCGTCCACATTGCCGATGCCGAAGCCGCCCTCAAAGCTGACCTTACCCATGACACCGAGGACGCGGGCAGGGTTGAAGCGCAGGCGCGCCTCCGGACCGAAGGAAAGGTCCCCGGCGAGGCTGCCCGGGGCGTTGCCGAGGCCGAAGACGCCGCGGCCGATGACCGTGTCGCCGGTGTGGAGCTGGTTTCCGGTGATGAGGAGGGTACCGCGTCCGGCTTTGACGAGATCGTAGGGACCGGAAAGGACATGGCTGAAGCTGAGGAGCGCCCCTTCGCTGATGGTCCATGTGGAATCGTTTGTGAGTTCAATCGTGCGGCCGGGCGTGGGTGCTTGAAAGCTGTGTGCTCCCGCAGTTACGTTGACGGGCCCCCCGAGCATGAGGCCGTTCCCGTTGTTGTCCACATTCGTGAAGGTGAAGCCGGAGGTGCCGATGCCGGTGAGGCTCAGAGAAACCATGGTGACGTTGTCACGGTTCATGCGCACCGTCAGGTTGGGTTCGCTCAGGCCGTTGATGTCGTAGACGAAGGCGAGGCTGTCGCCGGTGCTGACGGCGCTACTCCGGTAGAAAGGGAAGGTCGGGTCATCGTTGGGAATCATGCTCCATGCGGTGTCCTGGCCACCCCAGCGGTTGCCTTCGCCGGTCCAGTAGATGGTCGGGAAGAAGTCCGCCAAATCGGGAAAAAAGTAGCTCCGGTAACGCCATTCGTGGTTGCGGCCGTCCTGCTGGTTCCGGATGCTCAAAACCTCTTCGCGGAATTGCTCGAGAATGGCCGGGTCAAGCAATGGATCACCCGAACGCTCGCGCAGGGCCTGGAGGGCGTGCCGGAGGCGGGCAAAGGTTTCCGCATACGCGGGATCCTCCGCGAGGTTGTGGAACTCGTTCGGGTCGGTCCACAGGTCGTAAAGTTCGTAGGGGGGTTGGATGCGCATCCGCTCAAACATTTCACGCACGTGCACGGGGGTTTCCGGGCTCATAGCGGCGTGGTAAGCCGAATCAAAACCCCAGCGCTGCCCGGGCCCATAATTAAAGGTGAAGATGGGGTTTTCCACGCCGGGAACGAGGTTTTTGATGAGCTTGTAGCGGTCGTCGCGCACGGCCCGCTGCGGATTGAAATTGTCCGCGGCTGTGTGGGCGTGGAACTCGGTGAAGAGGTATTGCCGCCAGGCGACGGACTCCCGCCGCAGGAGCGGAAGGAGGGACTTTCCGGGGAGTCCGGGCACGGGAGGGGCGCCCGCCAGTTCCAGAATGGTCGGCATGAGGTCGGTCGACTCGATCAGGGCGCGGCTCGTGAGGCCGGCCTCAACCTCCGCCGGCCAGCGGATGATCAAGGGGACATGGGTGCCTCCCTCGAAAACCGTGCGCTTACCCCGGATGATGTCCGGCTCGTGGTCGCTGAGGAACACAACGAAGGTGTTTTCGGCTTTGCCCTGCGCCTCGAGGACGGCGAGGAGATCGCCGACAAGGCTGTCCAGGCGCATGATCGAATTGTAGTGATTCGCCACGACAGCGCGCAGCTCGGGGGTATCGACACCAAAGTAGGAAAAGACCGCGACATCTTCCGGATCGAGGGGCTCCGGCGGCAGACTGTCGACCTGTCGCTGCCAGGGGAAATGGGCATCGGGATAATTGACCGCAAGGAAGAAAGGCCCGTCCCCGGCGCCCATGAACTCCGCCGCGTGGCGCGCATAACCGGGTAGATCCTCGCGGGCGAAGTTGCCGCTTGGCATGGCCGTGAATTCAAAGCGAAAGGCTGACGCCGGCTCGACGTGCAGTTTGCCGATAATGCCGGTGCGGTAGCCAACCTCCTTCAGGCTTCGCGGCAAATTGGGCGTGTCTTCGGAATACATCCGGAAGCCCCATGTGGAGAGGGCGACCTGGCCGTGCTGATGGGCATAAAGGCCGGTATGGATGGAGGCGCGCGACGGACTGCACCCGGCCTGCACGACATAGGCTCGGTCGAAGCGCATGCCCTCCCCCGCAAGGCGGTCGAGGACAGGGGTGCGGGCAAACGGATCGCCATAGCAAGCCAGCTCCGGCCCATGGTCCTCGGAGACAATGAGGAGGATGTTGGGGCGTGCGGAAACGCTCTCAGGCGCAGACGCCGGGGCTGAGCCGGCGGAGGTATCCGTGGCGCATCCCGGCAAGGTGACGGCCGCGAGGGCGGCGGGGAGAAGGAGTCTTTTCATGGGGCCCTTAAGGATGTTGGGTACTTCCGTGAAAGGAAACCCCGGACATACACGCTTCGTTCTCCGGAACATCACCCGTCCGGTCAACCGGGGAGAAGTGGTCAGATGCCTTTACCGGTCGCCGCACCGCCGCGGAGGCGAACGCGGCCCGCCGGGCCGGGCCGGACGGCAAGCCGGTCCGGCTACTTCGTTTACGTCGGTAGCCGAATCCGTCAGGCTTTGGAGCGGGGGTCTGGAGGGTTTGCCGATCCCCTCCAAACGCTGACGCGTTCGGCTACTTCGACGCCGCGGTATTTGCCGTAGTCGGGCAGCCTTGGCCCCAAGGCGCCCGCACAGAGCCTGCAAGGCGCGGCGAATGCGGGCAAAGAACTGGTCATCCCACCGAACCGGCTGAATTCGGTTGCCGCGAGGCGGAGGGATGCAAACAGGTAAGGAAAGCGTGCGGCTTAATCGGTCCATAGCTCCACCACCGAAGTCCAGCGCAACTACCCGGATTTTCCCATGCCCAGACCCACACACTTCCGAAGTCAACGCCCCGCCCTTCATTTCAAAGGGCTCTTCGCAGGTGCCCTGATCGCCCTCTCGGCGCACCCGCTTGCGGCCGCGGAGCGGCAGTTCACCGGCACAGGAACGGCGTCATGGAGTGTGTCCTCGAACTGGTCGGGCGGGAACCTCCCGAACGAGGGCGATGTGGCGGTCTTCGGCTCTGTTCAGGGCGATGCGACTATCAATCTGAACGCCGACCGGGCCGTTGCCGGGTTGCGCATCACGAACCGGTGGAATACGGTGCTGCGGGCGGGGGGAACGGCCAACCGCAGCCTGACCCTCGGAGCGGAAGGCATCCGACTCGAAGCCCGTGCCGGGCCGTTTATCATCGGGGTCGACGCATCGAACCAGCGCGTGCCGTTGAACTTAGCCGCCAACCAGACGTGGATAAACGAATCAGCCGCACGCCTGACAAAGATGGCCGGCGGGGGAGCCACGGATATCGGCGGACACACCCTGACCTTCGACGGTGTCGGTGAGATCGAATTCCTCAGTGCGATCACGGGAAGCGGTGGTCGTCTCATCAAGAACGGTCCCGGCACCCTCCTCCTTCCAAGAGGCAACCCGGGAGTAACGGGCGGATTCACGCTCAACGCGGGCACAGTCATTATAGGCAACAACAC
>SKLD01000110.1 GCA_007123395.1 Opitutales bacterium | reverse complement strand
GAGCACGATGCCCAGAAGGACGAGGGCGGGGTCGTAGATCCATTGGAGCCATTCGGGCATGCGGGTGTGTCGGCAGGTAGTGGTTTGGACGCTGGGAACCCGGTGGTGCCTCCGGTGCGGGTGCGGCCCTCGGATTCTGCATCCACCGAACCGCTTCCGAATCGAAAAGACAAGGTAATGCGGGCGGGGCGTCTTCCGTGTCGACTTCCGGCGCGGCCTTTGCCGCAATGGAAGGAATGAAGCCCCAACCGGTGAAGCTCCATGCGCAATGTTACGGCGACGCGGCTCTGCCGCCGCTTGTTGTTCTGCACGGGTTGCTCGGCTCGGGCCGCAACTGGGCGTCCATGGCAAAGCGGCTCGGCGACCGTTTCGCCGTGTGGGCCGTCGACCTGCGCAATCACGGCGCGAGCCCGCACGCGGCGGACATGGGGTATCCCGCCATGGCGGCGGACCTCGCGGCCTTTCTTGACCGCGAGGGCATCCGCGATCCCGTGCTCGTCGGGCACAGCATGGGGGGCAAGGCGGCCATGCGCTTTGCCGTTGACGCCCCGGAGCGGGTGCGGGGGTTGGTGGTCGTGGATATCGCGCCCAAACCCTACGCGGCGCGCTGGGAAAAGGAGTTTGCCGCCCTGCGCGCGCTCGACCTCGGGTCGCTGCGTTCGCGGAGCGAGGCGGAGGCGCGGCTGGAGCCGGCCATCCCGGATTGGGCTTTCCGCAAGTTCCTCACAACCAATCTTATTCGTGATCCTGAGACGAAGGCCTTCGAATGGACGGTGAACCTTGGCGGTCTTCAGGCGGCGCTGCCCCAGCTCTTCCAGAAGGGCATCGGCGAAGGCGAAAGCTACGCGGGGCCGGCGCTCCTCGTGCGCGGCGGGCGTTCCCGCTTCGTCGAAGCAGAGGATATCAAGGAAATGCGGCGGCACTTTCCCCGCGCGCGACTGGAAACCGTCGAGGGTGCCGGCCACAACGTCCATTTCGATGCCCCTGATGCGTTCGCGGAGCGGCTGCTCACTTGGTTTAGCAAGGAAATCGGCGGACCTTGAGTCGGTTGCAGCCGTTCCGCCGTCGGTCTTTGCAGGTGTTTCCGTGTTTCTGTCGCAAATGGCCTTTGTTTTGGCGTTTTTTCGTATTTCATTACGAGTCGGTTTGAGCTATCCTTGGACTTTCAACGCATCCCCGTGTAGAAACAGGTTCCCTTGCACCGAATTACCCGTATTGCCCGTGTTTGAGAATTCGAGAAGCGCCGTATGATTACGGCGATTCCCGGAGGTAAAGCGGGTATTTTGAGAAAAGGTGGGTCGCTTCGCCGGGTGTCTTTGTTCGACAATCCGTAAATACACCAAACTTATGAATAAACTCATGCCTACCCCCCGCAATCGCGCGCTCAAGCGTTTGATTGGTTCCATTGGCGCGGCCTGCGCGCTTGCCGCCGTTACGCTCTCCGCGCAACCGACCGACAATCCGGCGGCCTCGCATTACGGCCCGGATGAAGGTTATCCCGCATGGACGAGTGGCATCCAGTGGGGCAACGTCATCGACATGTCGGCCTACACCAACGGCGACAATCACTTCGAGCGCTTTGAAAACGCGCGCGACGAACTCCACGCCCAAGGCGGCGGGGTTCTCTACTACCCGGCGGGTGTCTATGAATTCGACCTTCCGGACATGGGTTTTGGCCCCGGCATCGGCCCCATGAGCCGCGGTCTCATGCTCAAGAGCGGCGTCGTCATCCGCGGCGAGACGCCCACGGCCAACGAGGCTGTGGTGCGGACACAACCCTTCCCCGATTTCGCGCGCGGCGTGGAGACCAACCTCGAGCCGGAGACGGTTTTTCTCTTCCCGACGCACATGCGCGGCACTGATCCAGTGACGGGCACGCCCAACACCGCCGGCGAGGTCCCCTCTCACTGGAGCTTCATTGGGATGACGGTGGGCGACGGCGAAGAAACCCTCGCCGACGTGAACAACATCGGTGTGGTCAACGTCACGCTTGAAGGCGGCACCATTTACTGGGGATACCACACAAACCGCCCCGAGCGCATGGACGAAGGCAATTGGTTCCGTGATCCGTGGAAGAACACACCGGTTTTCGCTCCCGAGGGTGAGACTTGGGCAAGTCACAAGCCGGATGGAACGCACTATATGCATGCGATCCATGGGGCCGCCGGCTGGCACCAACCCGTCCTGGCGGGCAGCGGTCGCCTTGTCATGGGCGTTCGGATCAACAACGGCGCTCCATGGAACGATATGTATCACGCGGACCGCCAGAGTCCGTCGGGCACGAGTCTTCCGGACGACCACTTCGCCGATTACCGGTTCACCGGCCGCATTTCGGTGCACGGCAGCGATATCTTCGTGGCGAACAATTCCATCCCCCGTCCGACAAAGAATTTCGTGCACCGCGCCATGACGAGCAATTCCGGGGAGCAAGTCGTTCTCTTTGACTATTCGGCCCACATCGGAGTTGACATCAACAAGAGCAATTACGGCGGCAAGCAGGACGCCGAGACCGTGCAGACCCCGGGCTCCGGCTATTATTTCCGCAACATCGTCGTGCGCGACAACTACATCTTCAACCGCGGCAACAAGAACTTCGAGGTCTCCGGTAAATGGGTGTCCCTCATCAACAACCATGCCGAAAAGTGGTATTGGGGCAATCATTTCCCGACCTCGCACATTGCCAATCCCGAAGCCTATCCGGGCGCCGATCCGGAAGGATTCATCAGCGCCGGGGGCCGTATTTTCGACGGGCACAGGTGGCAGACGGGAATCACCGCGTCAGACTATATGAACCGCGGTTACGACTTGGGTGGCCGCAATGTCTGGGTGCATGAATGCACCGTGATCAACACCGGTTCGGCGGGCAACGACGGCGAGGGCATTATGGGCCAGCGCCACAACAACATTGAGACCTTCTCATGGTCCTACACCTACAGCACCCACGACACCGACAACTCCCTTGACGAGTCGCTTGGCGCCTATCCTGATGGTCCCATCGTGACACGGGCCGAGGGCGGCAAGTGGAGCGGCATTTATGACATGCACGCCTCCGGTTTTCTTGCGTTCAAGACCGGCGTGCGCACGCAAAACTCGGGCAGCATCGGCATCCTCAAGCCGGAAAATAACTGGATCCTCGATGTCACGATCACGCCGAATCTTCTGCGCGAGCCCGGATCCGGGTTGAGCATCAATGAGACCGGTCACGGAGCGGGTTCGGACTATCTTGTGGGCGACCACACCGAACCGGTGAGCGCTCCGGCGAATGTCCATGCCAGTGTCCTCACGAACGGCTACGGCATCGACATCACGTGGGAAGACACGGCGGACAACGAAATGGGCTTCCGCGTCGACCGCCGCGTCGACGGAGGTTCATGGAATGCCGTGGCCTACCGTCCGCGTCAGGGACTCGGCAAGGAATCCGGGGTAAGTCTCGGTTCGCCCTATGTGGACGCGACGTATCCGTATGTGAACCCCGAGCGTTGGGTCGATTACACGGCCCCGCTCGGTTCGGCCGACCTGATTGAATACCGCGTCGTTGCCTTCAACTACGATGACGACGACTCCACGGGTGTGAGCGACATTGTTGCTATCGGTGAGGCACCCGCTGAGCCAGTGCCGTTTGAAAATCCGGTTTTCTCCGTCTACTCAATGGACGAGGGCTATCCGGCGTGGACGGGCAACGTTCGGTGGGACAACGTCATCGACATGTCGGTCTACGACAACGGCGACAATCACTTCGAGCGCTTCGAAAACGCGCGCGACGAACTCCACGCCGAAGGCGGTGGAGTGCTCTACTACCCGGCGGGCGAGTATTATTTCGACCTTCCGGACATGGGCTATGGCCCCGGCATCGGCCCGATGAGCCGCGGTCTCATGCTCAAGAGCGGCGTCGTCATCCGCGGCGAGACGCCCACGGCCAACCAGGCGGTGGTGCGCGTCGACAACCCGCGCGAAGTTGTGCATGACCTCGAGCCGCAGACAGTATTTGTGTTTCCGACGCAGATGCGCGGCACCGATCCGATCACGGAGGCGCCCAACTCGGCCGGCGAAGTCCCGACCGACTGGAGCTTCATTGGCATCACGCCCGGCATCGGCGAGGAGCACATCGGCGAAGTGAACAATGTCGGCGTGGTCAACGTGAAGCTCGACGGAGGCTTCATCTATTGGGGCTACCACACCCCCCGGGCGGCCACCATGAACGATGGAAGATGGTTCAGCGGTGTATGGAAGACCGATTGGCCCGCTTTCGCGCCGGAGGAAGAAACGTGGGGCGGTCATGCGCCCAACGGCGAGCATTACATGCACGCCATCCACGGCTCCGAAAATTGGCACACACCCGTTTACGCGGGTTCGGGACGTCTTGTCATGGGCGTGAAGATCCTCAATGGAGCGCCGTGGAACGACATGTTCAACGGCGACCGGAGGGACATGGATTCCACGCAACTTCCCAACGACGCTTTTTCGCACTATCGTTTCACGGGCCGCATTTCCGTCCACGGGAGCGATGTTTTCGTGGCCAACAACGTCATCGCCAAACCGACGAAGAACTTCGTGCACAGGCAGTTGCAACGCGTTCGTCTCGGCAACACCGATTACCGTGGTCCCGAAGTCGTCAACAAGCTCTTCGATTACGCCAACCATCTCGGCATCGATATCAACAAGAGCAACTACGGCGGCAACCAAGACCATGAGACAGTGCAGTCACCGGGTTCGGGATATTATTTCAAGAATATCATCGTGCGCGACAATTGGGTCTTCAACCGGGGCAACAAAAACTTCGAGATCTCCGGCATGTGGGCCTCCGTGATCAACAACCACGCCGAGAAACTGCCCATCCAGCCCTATTATCCGCGTGATTACATCGTTAACAGCGATGTTTTCGAGGGAACGGACTACTGGATCGATGACGACGGAGGGGCGCCCTTCGACGGTTGGACCGTCGGTGTCGGGGCGAATTCGGCCGACTACATGAACCGCGGCTACGATATCGGCGGCCGCAATATGTGGGTACACGGCAACACCGTCGTCAACACTGGGTCTATCGGCAACGACGCCGAAGGGGTCATGGCACAGCGCCACAATAACGTTGAGACGTTCTCATGGGCCTTCACGTATAATATTCAAGACCGCTGGGTGCGCGGCTCCGAGAACGGCTGGATCGGCATATACGATATGCACGCGGCCGGTTTTCTTTCCTTCCAAAACAGTGGCCCGGGTGCGCACGGCATTCTCAAGGCGGAAAGCAACTGGATTCTTGATGTCACCGTGACGGATAACCTTGGCACGGGCGGGACATCCCGTCCGGAAACGGGCCATGCCACGGGGAGTGACTACCAGTTGCCGCACACAGATGAAGTGAGTGCTCCGGTCAACGTGCAGGCAGCCGTTGTGGAGACCGGGGATGCCGTGCGGGTCACGTGGGAAGACACGGCGGACAATGAGCTTGGCTTCCGTGTGGACCGCCGCGTGGACGGCGGTGAGTGGATCGCGGTTGCCTACCGCCCGCGTCAAGGCGCGGGCGCGGAATCCGGTGTATCGCTCGGTAGCCCGTATGTGGATGTGCAGTATCCTGACATCAACCCGCCGGAGTGGTGGGATTACACAGCCCCTGTCGGGTCCGCCGATCTCCTTGAATACCGTGTCGTCGCCATCAACCTCAACGACGACGATTCCACCGGCGTGAGCGCAGTCGCGGCCATCGGCGACGTCCCGCCGGTTCCGGTCGATCCCGTGCCGTTTGTGCAGGCACCCTTCTTCGATGGGCCCGATGCGGCCGTATCGTTCATG
>SKLD01000223.1 GCA_007123395.1 Opitutales bacterium | reverse complement strand
TGCGGTCGTGGATCGCGGCAGAGCTGGGTGACGCGGAGGCGGTGACACTCGAATTCGGCTGCGGGCACGGGCATTTTCTCGCGGGTTACGCGGCGGAACGCCCCGGAGAGTGGTGTGCGGGGCTGGATCTGCGCACGCGCCGCATCCGCCTCGCGGAGGCCAAGGCGCGCAAAAGGGGGCTGGCCCGCGTGCGCTTTGTGAAGGCGGAGGCGATGGAGTTTCTCGAAGCGCTTGACGGCGGTCCGCGGGTGGGGCGCGCGTTCATGCTTTTTCCCGACCCATGGCCGAAGAAGCGCCACCACAAGCACCGTATGCTCCAGCCGGCGTTTCTAGACCGGCTGGCCGACCGTGCCGGGCCGGGGGCGCGCCTGTTTTTCCGCACCGACCATGCAGACAACTTCGCGTGGGCGCTGGAGCAAGTGGAGGCGCACCCACGCTGGATGGCCCTGCCCGACGAGCCGTGGCCGCACGAGAGCGGGACGTATTTCCAGGAGGTGACGGGCGGCCGTTACCAGTCGTTTACTGCGCAAGCCAATAAATAAGCAGGCCCTGGCCGAGGATAAAGGCGAAGGTGGCCGTCCACGCAAAGAGGGTGAGCGGCTCGAAGCGCATACGCCGCGTGGGCGCGGCGGCTTCCTCGTGCCGCTTGCGCGCACGGCGGCGGCTGAACGGACGCGCCCGAAGGTGTGGAGCCGTCTCCTTCTTCCGCTTGCGGTTGTGGAGGCGGTAGAGATCGCCGGTGATGTCTTTCGCTTTGGGCACTGCGGGAAATCAGGTTGGCCGCCGTTGGTCCGGCGTCAACCGCGTGGAAACAAAGAGCGCCCCGGAATCCTCCGGGGCGCCGTGAGTTGAGAATGTTCGTTCCGCGCCGATGCGGCGGCGGGTGGGGATCTGCTCAGTAACCGGTCCCCGCCAAGGCGTCGACGATGGCCTTGTTGAAGGCGGGCAGGTCCTTCGGCAGACGCGAAGTGATGAACTGTCCGTCGACGCTCACCTCGCGATCGACATGCAGTGCGCCCGCGTCCCGCATTTCGTCAGCGATGCCCGGGAAACAGGTAGTCTCGACGTTTTCGAGGAGACCGGCGGAGGCGAGGACCTGCGGACCATGGCAGATGGCCGCGATGGGGCGGCCGGTCGCGGCAAAGGCTTTCATGAAGCGCAGAACGTCGTGGTTTTCGCGGAGCTTGGCGGGTCCCTGTCCGCCGGGCAGAATGACGGCGTGGTAGGATTCCGCCTCGACGTCGGCAAGAGTCTTGTCGATGTCAATGGAGACGTTGCTGTTGTAGGCCGAGATCGGACCCTTGGCGGTGCTCAGGATGTCGATTTCCACACCGTATTCACGCAGGTGAATGATTGGCGAGAGGGTTTCTCCGTCGTGGAAGCCTTCGGCGATGACGACCGCCACTCGTTTTCCTTCCAAGTGGTGAGAACCGGCGTGCAAGCCCGTGGAGAGGACCGCTGTGGTAATGACACTGAGGAGAACGGTGATGATTATATTTTTTTTCATAACACGGTAACATACCGGTTTTCGCAGGGCACTCCAACGGAGCGACCGGATTTTTCGGGTTCATAGATGAGAGCGGCTTCATTTGAGTTGTCCGGCGCGCATTGCGCTGACTGACTGGCCGCCGTGAAAACGAAGATCGATCCGGAGGCCTTCGCCTTCCGTCTGCCCTTCGAAGTGCGTGACTACGAGTGCGACATGGAAGGCATCGTGAACAACGCCGTCTACCAAAACTACCTCGAGCACACGCGTCACGTCTTCATGCGCGGCCGCGGGGTGGATTTCGCCGCGCTCGTGCGCGAGGGTGTACACTTGGTCGTGACCCGGATCGAACTCGACTACCTGTGGCCGCTGCGCGCGGGCGATACCTTTTGGGTGGGAGTCTCCGTGGAGCGGATGTCACCCATCCGCGCGCGCTTCCATCAGGGAATCTTCCGCGAGACGGACGGTCGGCCTGTCTTGAAGGCCCTTGTCACCGGTGCCTCCCTCGATGCCCGGGGCCGTCCCACCCGTACGGGCCAGCTCGTGAAGCTATTCGACTGAGATCGGCGCGCGGACGGGTCGGCTTTCCGCGCCTCTGCGGAGGCTGTCCCCGGGGGGGACGCGTCCAATACGCCCATGGGAAGACGGCGCAAGAAAAAAACACTCGACAAATCGGTTTGTAATCGTCTAGGACTTAGCGGCTTACGGAGTCGGAAAGGCTCATGTACAACATTTATAGTGATGAGAAAACGCATTGTATCCGCACGAAAGTTCGTCAAACCATCCTTCGCCTACCTGATCGAGAAGAAGCGCGACGGGGGTGAGTTCAACCACGATGAGATCCGGTTCATCGTAGATTCCATCGTGGACAAGGAGCTGCCGCAGCACCAGCTCGCGGCGCTCTGTATGGCGATCTACTTCCAAAACATGAGCGCGCAGGAGACCGCGACCCTCGCCGAGGAGATGATGCTCTCGGGCGATGTCGTCGATCTCTCCAAAATCACCAAGCCGAAGATCGACAAGTATTCGACTGGCGGGGTGGGCGACAAGACGTCCCTCGTGCTCGTGCCGCTGGCCGCCGCCTGCGGGGTGGTTATGCCCAACATGAACGGGGTGGACGAGGAGTTTGTCATCAGCAACCTCGACAAGCTCAGCGCTATTCCGGGATTCAACCCGTCGCTCACGCTCGACAAATTTGTCGACCAGCTCGGTAGCGTGGGCTGCACCATCGCGGAGCAGCGCAAGGAGATCGCCCCCGTCGACGAGGTGTTTTACCAGATGCGCCAGCTCACCGCCACGGTCCCGAGCCTGCCGCTCATCACTGCCTCGGTTCTCAGCCGCAAGCTCGCGCAGGGGGCGGAGGGGCTCGTCGTCGATGTGAAGTGGGGCAACGGGTCGTTTATAAAGGACGTCGAGCAGGCCAAACAACTCGCGCGGTCAATCACCCGCGTCGGCCGCTCCATGAAGCGCCGCTGCGTGGCCCTCGTCACGGACATCAATCAGCCACTCGGCGATTCCGTGGGCACCGGCCTCGAAATCCAGGAAACCGTCAAGCTCCTCAAGGGCGAGGGCACGGAAGATTTGCAGGAACTCGTCCTCAAGCTCGGCATGGAGATCGTGCGCCTCGCGGGCGTGGCGGGCTCCACGCTCTCCGCCAAACAGACCGTGCAGCGTGCGCTCAAGGAGGGGACGGCCTTTGAGAAATTCAAGGAAATGGTCGCCGCCCAAGGCGCGAAGACGGAGGTCCTCGACGATCCGGAGAAGTTCCCCAAGGCGAAGTATGTGCGCAAGCTCCCTGCGCCCAAGCGCGGCTACGTGCATACGATCAACGCCGGAATGATCGCGCGCGGCGTGCAGCTTCTCGGCCAGAACAAGAAGGGTAAGCTCGATCCCGCCGTGGGTGTTTCCGAAATCCAGAAGGTCGGAACCCAGGTAAAGCAGGGTGAGCCCCTCATGATGATCCATTACAACGAGGAGTCGAAGCTGGAAGGCGCCCTTGACTACTTGCGCAGTGCCTACCGTCTGGCGCCCAAGCGCCCCAACCCGCCCGAACTCATCGTCGAGCGCGTGGCGTAGAATTTTACCGGCGCGGGCGCGGTGGTCATTCCGACCGCCGCGCCCCTTTTCGGAACACGCGGTGTAGCGGGCACAACGGACTTTTTTCCGATTCTCCGGGAATTTTTCCGGTTGCCGGGCTCTCCGTCTTCCCATGGAAATCAATCTAATGAGTCGTATTCCCAGCCGTTGTAATTTTGCCGCTCTCGCGGCTTTCGTTTTTGCCGCTTTCACGGTCGCCGTCCACGCCGCGCCGGACGGATGGAAGGATGACTTCGACGCCGCCGTAAAGGCCGCGAAAGACTCCGGAAAGCATGTCCTCGTCGACTTTACCGGCTCCGACTGGTGCGGATGGTGCATCCGGCTGACGGACGAAGTCTTTTCCAAGAGTGCATTCAAGGAATTTGCCGAGGAAAACCTTATCCTCGTCAAAGTGGACTTTCCGCGCGGCAAAGAGCTGCCCGCCGAGGTCATGCAGCGCAACCGCGAACTTGCGCAGGAATACGGCGTGCGCGGGTTTCCCACCATCGTCATCCTCGATTCCGAAGGTAAAGAAGTCGCCCGCACCGGCTACCGCCGCGGCGGCGCCGAAGCCTACGTTAAGCACCTCAAAGAACTGCTCGCCGCCACCTGAAGGCGAGGGGAGGTTCCTGCGCCGCCACCGGAGCGCGGACATTCCTTGCCCGTGTGCGGTTGGTAGGCCGGGTCCATGCGCGGTAGGTAAGCCGGAGCACGGACATTCCTGTCCGTGTGCGGTTGGTGAGCCGGGCCCATGCGCGGCAGGCGCCACCGGAGCACGGACATGGTCTTCGACATGTCGTGGCTTCGCTCCTCGGAACGTATCCGTGTGCGGTTGATAAGCCGTGCAAACCCCGGTGCGTGAGCGGTCGACAAGCCTGCCGAACACAACTGCTTCAGCGCACGCATTCTCCGACCCTCGATCGCATCCCCCAGCTCTCAACCCCACTGCACCCGAAATCCCCGCCCTCCTTGGCCCTCCCCGTCTTTCGCGCTTGTCCTCGCGATGCACGATGATCCATCTTCGCCGCATGACGGCGCAGGACTGGATACGCAAAAAACGTGACGGCGGGGAACTGGCGGCGGAGGAAATCCGTGCCTTCGTCCATGCCGTGGTGGAGGGCGGGGTCTCCGACGCACAAGCGGCGGCCATGCTCATGGCCATGTTCATCCGCGGCATGAACCGCGCCGAAACGGTTGCGCTGACGGAGGCGATGCTGCGATCCGGCGAAGTCCTTGACTTGAGCGCGATTCCCGGGCGCAAGGTGGACAAGCATTCGACCGGCGGGGTGGGTGACAAGGTGTCACTCGTTCTCGCGCCGCTTGTGGCGGCCGCGGGCGTGCCCGTGCCGATGATCAGCGGGCGCGGCCTCGGCCACACGGGCGGGACGCTCGACAAGCTGGAGGCCGTTCCCGGATTTTCCGTGGAGCTGACGGCGGAGGCATTCGCCCGCCAGGTGGAGCGCGAGGGCCTCGCCATCATCGGGCAGAGCCGCGCCGTCGCCCCCGCCGACAAGATTCTCTACGCCCTGCGCGACGCGACCGCCACGGTGGAGAGCCTGCCGCTGATCTGCGCGAGCATCCTTTCCAAGAAACTCGCCGAGGGCATCGACTCGCTCGTCCTTGATGTAAAATTCGGACGCGGTGCCTTCATGGAAGCCGCGGATGACGCACGCGCGCTCGGGCAGGCGCTCGTCGATATCAGCGCGGGCATGGGCGTGCCCGCGACGGCCCTGTTGACCGACATGAACGACCCGCTCGGGCGTTCCGTCGGCAATGCCCTCGAGATAGCAGAGACCGTTGACTGCCTCGAGGGCAAGGGTCCCTCCGACCTCATGGAGGTAACGATGGCGCTCGGCGTCGAAATGCTTGCCGCCGCCATGATCGGAGATACGGAGGAGGAGCGGCGGAGTATCTTGCAGGAGGCGCTTGACTCCGGACGCGCGCGCGAACGGTTCGACCGTTTCATAGCGGCGCAGGGGGGCAAGCCCGAAGCGCTGCAGCGTGGCGCGCAAGGCCTTCCGCACGCCCGCACCGTCCTCCCCGTGCATGCCCCGGCGGACGCCGATGGCTTCATCCTCGATGTCGACGCCCGCAAGATCGCACGCGCCGCGATGATCCTCGGTGCCGGGCGACGGCGCGACGGCGATTCCATCGACCCTGCGGTGGGTGTCTCCGACCTGCGCAAGCGCGGCGAGCCCGTCGGCCCGCGTGCCGTCCTCTGCCAACTGCACATCAACGACGACCGT
>SKLD01000436.1 GCA_007123395.1 Opitutales bacterium | reverse complement strand
CGGTGTTGACCGTGACAGTAAGCCGGTCGACATACACTTGGCCGTTGCTACCGCCGTTCCAGAAGAGGCGCAGCCCCTCTATGGTCTCAAAGTAGCGGTAGAGCGGAGCGTCGCTCTCCTCCGGCAGGGGCATGACGGCCTTACGGTCCTCCGGGCGAAAGACGCCTCTGCCGCTTTCGTCGAGCCATACTTCCTGACGGTCCGGATAGATGACATAACGGTAGAGAGCGTAGCTGTCACGGGCGAGTCCAGCAGGAGTGCTCACCCAGCTGTTGGCGGGGAAATCGTCGCCCGCGCCGGGAGCGACACTGCCCGCGCCGGAGATAAAGCCCGGCAACCACCAGTCGGAGGTCGCCTCGTATTCGCCAAGGTCGGTGTCGCCGCCGCCGTATTGGAGAAAGGCAGAGCCCGCGCCCGTGTTGCTGTTGCGGATACGCAGGTGGTAGGCCGGGCGCGCCCACCAGTCTTCGGAAAAGTCGTTGTATTTCGAACCTTCCGTGCCCTCGGGGGCGAGGTCTAGCCCGCCCTCCGGATAATCGTGGTTGAGGGCGATGATGAAGCGCCCCCCCTCGCCCGCCGTATTGGTGACATTTTCCCAGCGCATGCGGGCGTCGACGGTAATCGAGGCGGCACGGCGGTGCAACGGTTCGGCAAAGCGGTGGTCGAGGGCGGTGAAGGTCTTGAGGCTGTTCGCATTCTGGTAACCTGCGAAATCGCGGGTATCGTCCTCGCCCGAACGGATGAGGTGCACGCGCCCGTCCTCCGTGGAGAACGCGGAGCGGTGGCGTGAGGGACTGCCCCAGAGGGGCACGGTCGAAAGGTCGTCCCACGCGGAGAGATCGCCGAAGGTATCATCGAGGATGGTATCGCCGGCTGAAAGCGGCGCGCTTACCGTTGCACGCAGTTGCCATTCGGTGCCGGTGCGCTCGACTTCGAGGCCGAGACCGGTGAGGTCTTCGAGTTGCCAGTCGCCGTCGATCGACGCCGCCCGCAGGACGGCGAAGACTTCGCCGGGCGACGGCCGGAAATCCGGATCGCGCCAGACCCGCAGCGTGCCGCCCAAAACCGCCGCGGCGTCCGCGTCGATCAACGGAGCCGAACGGTCCGCGCACAGGACAATGTCCGTCTCGCTCGCATCTCCGAGGGCGAGACCGAGGGGATCGCGCAACTCCAGCCCCTCGCCGACGGCGAGTCCGCCGTTGACCTCGATTGCGGCAATCCGCGCGCGCTCCTGGAAGCGCGCCTTCCCATCCGGACCGACGGAAACGAGCAGCGTGCCCACCCGGCTGCCGCCGCCGAAACGTGTTCCACCTGACGGATCGGTTACGAAATCCACCGTGCCCTCTTCGATGAGAAAGAGTGAATTCGCGTCGTAGGCCTGTTCACCCGCGAGGACGAGGCGGCCCGGCCCGCGCTTTGTCACCGTTGCGCCGTTCATTACACTGAAACCGTTGTAAGCCGTATAGTCCGGGGCTGACTCCGTCTCGCCGAGGTGTGTGAGATTGCGCTCCGTCGTGATCTCAAGATTGCGGTAGATCCACACCGCGCCGGCGTAGCTCTGGTCGTTTGTGCGCACAATCCAGCGGCTGGAACCCGCATCTTCAAAGACGAGGTGGCCGTTGGCCTGTGTGCCCTCGCTGAAGACAGGCCGATAGGTGATCGGTAAATTGCGCGAGTGGTGGGTGACAAAGGTCGTGTCGCTGAGGCGGATCGAGCCGATGCCCAGCGGCGTGACCCCGCGCTGCGAGCGATCAGCCTGAAAGGCCTCGTCGATCTCCAGCGTGCCCGTGCCGTCGCCCGCCACCCAGAGTTGCAGCGTGTAAAACGCGTCGCGGATAAAACGCATGTCAGCGGCCGGCCCAAGGCGGAACGTCCCGCCCTCCAGCGGCGTCAGCCACGAATAGATCGTGCCCGTATCGGCGATCCACTGCCCGTTGAAAGTAACGACGGCGTCTTCACCCCGCACACCGATAACCGGCGAGCCCCCGAGCGCGGGCTCAAGACGGGCGTCCAAAGTGGTCTCTCCCTCCGGCTCAAGCACGAGTCCGCGCCCCCGCACCGCCGACAACTCCGGATAGCTGTTCGCGCCAGCGCCGATGTTACCGAAAAAACGGAAAGTCGGCGTCCCCTCCACCGCCCGCGCGCGCAATAGATCATCGGCGTTGTTTTCCAGCGCAAAGACATAACCGGTGCCATCCACGGTTACTGTCCCGGCGCGCAACGCGCCGTCGATCTCCACGGTCGATCCGCTGCCGCTGAAGCGCGCATCCGCTCCGGGCGACCACGTTGCGCGCGCACCGGCGTCCATCCAACTCATCGCCTCCGCGTTCCACACGCGCGGAGTCTCTTCGGGCGGGTCCCAAACGAGCGCGGCAGAGGCCGCCAAGGAAAACGAGAGCCACCCTAAGGCGGCAACCACCGCCGCACGGCGGATTTCAATTTTGCGGGGGATCATTGAGAGAAACTGGAATCAGGGGGGGAAACATCTATCTAGAGCACAGCTAACATCACGGCGCAAGGACAGAAGCCCGGTCGCTCTGACAAAACCGAACACCGAATGCGGTTGACCTTGCTGAATGCGGCAGCGGAATCCTGCGCTTATGAACTGTCGCATCCGCTTGCTATTATTGTTAGGCAGCCTTGCCACCGGGCTTTGCGGGCAGCGAGTGTGGACGGACTTTGAAGAACGGCCCGCCTTGGACGAAAAGCTGACGGGCGGTGCCCTCCTGAGCGTTGTGCCGACAGACCCCGCGGACGAGTCTTGGAAGCTGGTCATGCGCGAATGGGCGGACGATCAGTGGCGCACTGTGGCGTCGTCACCGATAGAGTATCCTGACGTCTACATCGATGGGGCCAAGCTCCTTGCCGACGATTCGGTCATCGTCGTGCGCACCGGCACGGTGTCGTCCTACTCCTTGGCCGCTTCATTCTCCGTTTATTCAAGGAGCGGCTTGGAACGAATCGCCTACCGCCCCCTCGCCTTTCTTAGGGCGGGCCACAACAACGCAAACCGTGCTACAGCTCATGCCGTCATGTCCGAAGGCAACATCCACCTGCATGTGCGTAACGACGACGCGCATACAGTGGTCGTCTTCGACACTACCCATCCGGACCTGCCGGTAGAGCGCGAAGTCGCGCTTCCGGAGTTCCTCAGAGGCCGCGATCTCGTCGCCGTCGGCCACGGGAGCGGGGGTTTCCGCTGGATCTTCCTTGATGTCGCCGACACGCCCGGAACCGACCCCCACCTATCCCTTCGTGATCTGGCCCTTTACGTCATCGAAGAGGTAGCGCCCGGAACGGGTGGCTTAATCGACTCCGTCACGCTCGACCGCCTCCCTTTCCCGCAGACCGGGGTTCTGACCGCGCCCGACAAGAGCGGTCTCCTGCTCTTTGACCGGAGGCACGGACTTGCGCTGTCCAGCCCGCACGCCGCGCATATTCCCTTCGACGGCGACACCTTTGGGACTCCGCTCTATCTCTCCGAGCAGATCGCGGAGTCCGCGCACGGCTGGAACCTTCAACTGTCCGACCACGCGATCGGGTGGATTCGGGACGAATGGTTTCACCTCCTTCATCACGATCCGCATGCCGAAGGTTTCCCTTGGACAACGACGTCCTTTGCACACCCCTTCGGACGGCGCCTTGACTCGCGGTTTTTCCACCTCTCCGAAGAAACCGTGATCTTCGGCCGCGAGGACCGGGCCGCGAGCTATGACTTCCGGCCCGGCCTTTACCGGTCGCTCCCGTGGTTCAACGACGGCCGGGCCGCGGTGGGCAACCGAATCGAAATTCCTTCGTTCGGAGATCTCAGATTGGTGCCCGCCTTCGAAAACGAACGCTTCCTCGCCTTTCATCCGGCATGGGGGTGGCTGTGGTTTTACGGGAATGAAGCCGACCGCTTCTGGTGTTATTTCCCGGAGATGGGCTGGCTCTACTTTGACTCCCTCTGGAATCGGACCACGGCAGAGTTCATCCACGCATTTCATGGCGATGTCGGCGGGTTCGTCTCTTTGCCGGGCAGTCGCGCCGGACAGATCTCGACCTACTGGGACCATCAATGGAACGAATGGCTCGGAACCCTCACCGCGCCCGCTTTCGCCGATTTCATTCCACTCGGAAGCTTCACTGCCGACGATCTGGAAATGCCCGGATTCGAGCTGACGATCGGAACCTTCAGCTTCACCCTCTCCGGAACGGACACCGTCGACGGCTCGACCATCGATCTCGTCCTCACCGGCGGGCACACCTATGAGCGGGACTCCACCTTCCGGTCCGTCGCCCGCTGGACTCTTGAAATCCACGGCATTACCGCAACCGTCGACGGAATGTCGCTGAACCTCACCCCGGAAATGCTCTGGGACGAAGAAGGCATCGAGCTGCCGCAGCGCTTTGAGCTGACCTTTCTCTTCCAAACACCTGAGAGCGGCGTCTCTATCCTGGAGACCCATCTCAACTCAGGCCGCCGGGAGCCGCCGGAACGCGACGAATTCTGAGGGCGCTTCTGCCGCCCGCCGGAAGGCTCCCCGACCAAAGGTTACACCGGTGTGACGCCGGGCTTTTCGCTTTGACACCCCCGCGCGCCGCGACCTTCCTCGTCGGCAATGATTTCGGTGTCGGTGGAGAAGGTGGTGAAGCGGTTCGGGGACACGGTTGCCCTGAACGCTGTCAGCGTTCACGTTGAGCCGGGTGAGCTGTTCTTCCTCCTCGGGCCGTCTGGCTGCGGCAAGACCACTCTGCTGCGCAGCCTTGCGGGTTTCTACATTCCGGAAGAGGGCAAAGTCCTTTTCGGCGACGATGATGTTACGCGCCTCGAGCCGCACAAGCGCAACACCGGGATGATGTTCCAGAGCTACGCCCTGTGGCCGCACATGACAGTGGCGGAGAACGTCGCCTTCGGGCTGGAACAGCGTAAAATGTCACGCCCGGAAATCCGCAAGCGCGTGGCCGAGGCCCTCGAATCCGTGCACATGGGGCCGTACGCCGACCGCAAGCCCAACCAGCTCTCCGGCGGCCAGCAGCAGCGTATTGCCCTCGCCCGGGCCCTTGTCATCCGCCCGCGCTGCCTCCTTCTGGACGAGCCGCTTTCCAATCTCGACGCCAAGCTCCGCCTCGAAATGCGCACGGAAATCCGGCGCGTGTGCAAGGAGTTCAAACTCACGACCATCTACGTCACCCACGACCAGAAGGAGGCGCTCTCCATCGCCGACCGCATGGCCGTGCTCGACATGGGCAACATCCTGCAGGTGGGCAGCCCGCAAGAGATTTACCGCCGCCCGCGCACGCGCTTTGTCGCGGACTTCATCGGCGAGACCAACTTTGTCAAAGGCACGGTATCGCGCAGCGAGGCGGGCATGGTCCTCGTCGACACTCCGCTCGGCACCCTCAACGGCGTGGCCGCCGATGCCGACGCACCGCCGCCCGCCGGGCGCGAAGTGACGCTTTCACTCCGTCCCGAGTGCATCCGCATTGAAACGATACCCGCCGACGAAAACTGCTTCGCCGGCAACATCGGTGAAGCCGTCTACTACGGCGAACTTGCGCAATACGCCTTTGTCCCGGGAGATAACGGCGGCGACTCGCTCAAGATCTTCGAACTCAACCCCCGCCACCTCGGCCACGGGCGCAGGGAGACGCTCTACGCTTTCATCGATCCGGAAGACGTCGTCGTCCTCGCTGAATAACGTCCCCCGCCCGCACCGCCGCACCACGCCACCGAGGCCATGAAACAGAACATCGGGATCGCCCTCGCCTTCATCATCGTCATCGCGCTTCCCTTTGTCTTCCAGCCCGAGCGCATTTCGTTGGAGACGCCCGACGACAGTGTGGTTGTCATCACGCCGCACACGGAGTCCATCCGCCAAGAGTTCGCGGCGGGCTTCGCGGACTGGTATCGCGAACGCACGGGCCGCACCGTGCGCGTCGACTACCGCGTCATCGGGGGCACATCGGAGATCGCCCGCTTCCTGAACTCCGAATACACCAATGCTTTCCGTCTCTACTGGACTTCACAGACGGGCCGCGAGTGGACCAACGAAGTGCAGGAGGGCTTCAACAACCACCGGCTTGACCTCTCCCGCGATCCGGCGGAGGACACCCCCGCGCAAGCAGCGCGCCGCACTTTCCTCGCCAGCAACCTGAGCTGCGGCATCGACGTCTTCTTCGGGGGAGGCACCTACGACTTCATCCAGAATACCAACCGCGGTTACCTCGTCGACGCCGGTCTTCTCGACAGCCACCCGGACTGGTTCATGGAGACCGCCGAACCGGGGGAAATCCCGCCCGCCATCCCGCGCCAGTTCGCCGGCGAGACCTTCTATGACGCCGAGGGCCGCTGGTATGGCTCCGTCCTCTCGAGCTACGGCATCATTTACAACCGAGACAGTCTCCGCCGCCTCGGGTTCACGGAAGCCGAACACCCCCGGCAATGGGCCGACCTCGCCGACCCGCGCCTCTTCGGCGAAGTGGCCGTCTGCGATCCGACGAAGAGCGGTTCCATGACGCAGGCCTTCGAGATGATCATCCAGCAGCAGATGCAAGAGCGGCTCGCCGAACTGGAGGCGGAGCACCCGGACGGGGACCCCGCCGCGCTCGAAGCCCGCGCCGTGCGCGAGGGCTGGCTGCGCGGCTTCGGACTGATCCAGATTATCTCCGCCAATGCGCGCTACTTCACCGAAACTTCGCAAAAGCCGAATATCGACGTCGCCGTGGGCGATTGCGCCGTCGGGATGTCGATCGACTTCTACGGCCGCTTCCAGCAGGAGAACATCGTCGAGCGCAGCGGCGACACGCGTTTCGGATTCCACACGCCGGTTGGCGGCACCACCATCTCCGCCGATCCCGTGGGCAAACTGCGCGGGGCGCGTAACCCGGAGATCGCACGGCTCTTTGTCGAGTACGTCCTCTCCCCCGAAGGCCAGCGCCTGTGGAACTTCCGCGTCGGCACGCCCGGCGGACCACGCACCTTCCCCCTCAGACGCCCACCCATCCACCCCGCTCTTTATGCGCCGGAACTCAACCAATACCGCTCCGACCCGGACTTTGTCCCCTACATCGCCGCACAGGATTTCTACTACCGCTCTGAGTGGACCGGACGGCTCTTCAGCGAAATCCGCGCACTCATCCGCATTTGCTTTATCGATGCGCGCAAAGAACTCGTCGCCGCATGGGCCGCCATCCTCCGCGCCGAGGCGGAAGGACGCCAACTCGACGCCGACCGCGCCCGCGCCGTCTTCACTGACCTCAGTCGTATCAGCTACGACCGCGCCTCCACCGAAATCCGAGAGGGCATCCGCGGCGCGCCCCTCGATGAAGTGCGCCTCGCCCGCGAACTCGGCAACGCCTTCCGCAGCCAATACAACGAAGCCCGCCGCCTCGCCAACGGCGGCTGATCGCCCCGGTGTTCTCACATTTCCCAAAAATTGTATTTTGGTGGCCAAGGGAAATCTTCCGCCTAGGGTGAGCGAATCGAGGACCAAACTGCGGAAAGTAATTCCGTTCTGTTGACGGTTCTTCGAAAAGCAAACGGTGTTACAATATCTTGCCAAAGCCGTCGGATGGGTGGTCCTGGCGACTGCGTTTATCCTTCTGCCGATTACCTTGACCTTCACCGGAGAGCTTCCGGATGGACGGGGGTTCTGGGTGGATTTTGCCGCTGTGCTCGGGTTTATCGCGCTTGCCGTGATGGCGCTGCAGTTTGTCCTCACCGGTCGCTTCCCGCGCGTCGGCAAACCATTCGGGGTCGACACATTACTGTATTTTCACCGCCAGCTCGGAATACTCGGGTTGTTCTTTGTCCTCGGTCATGTCGTCATCATCGTTGCGGCCGATCCGGCCTATCTTGCCTTCCTTGACCCCCGCGTCGAGTTGCCGCGGGCACTTGCGCTCAACACCGTCCTGCTCGCCCTCGCCCTCCTCGTGGCGACCTCTGTCTGGCGCACACGATTTGCCCTGAGCTACGAAATTTGGCGCCTGCTACACGCCGGCATGGCTGCCCTCGTTCTTTTCATCGGTCTGGCTCACCTCATCATGGTCGACCACTTCACGGCAACGCTTCCCAAAAAGGGTATCTGGGTGGCAGTTTGCCTCCTTGCCTTCGCATGGCTCACCTACATCCGTCTAATTAAGCCGCTGCGCGCCCGCCGCACACCGTGGCGTGTTGCCACAGTGGAGCGAATCGCACCGGAGACTTGGTCGCTGCGGCTCGCGGCTGTCGACCACGGCGGCCTTCGCTTTCAAGCGGGACACTATGCGTGGCTGACGTTGGGCAAGAGCCCGTTCTCGCTGCAACAGCATCCCTTCACGATCTCATCCTCTCCGTCAAATCCACGCGAAATCGAGTTCACGATCAAGGAACTCGGGGATTTTACTTCAAATATCGGTTCGGTTGAACAGGGCACCCGCGCATTTTTGGAGGGGCCATACGGGCATTTCACATTGCGCGCAAAAGCGCCTGCCACCGTTTTCGTCGCCGGAGGGATCGGTGTCACTCCCGCGATTTCGATACTCCGGTGGATGCGGGACACGCGCTCGCGCCATTTCTTCTATCTCTTTTACGCAGTTGAACATGAACCTGACCTCGCCTTTCGTGAGGAACTCGATGCTCTTCGCGAGCAACTAAACCTCCGCGTTATCTACGTTCTGGAGTCTCCTCCCAACGGATGGACGGGAGAAACAGGAATGATCACAACGAACCTTCTCGCCCGCCATCTGCCGGAACCGGACCGTCGGGATTATGATTATATGACCTGTGGACCGAACGCCATGGCGGATGCCGTAGGGAAATCCCTCCAAGATTTCAAAATACCGTTGCGCCGTCAACGTGACGAACGCTTTGATATGGTCTAATCATTAAAATTGTCCGCTATGTATCATCGTATCGCAACTTGGATTGCCCTCTTTCTCGGCATGGTATGCCTGCTCGCCGCCGCGATTTTCGCATGGCTTACGAATTTTCCCGGAGCATCGGGCTAACCCAAGTTGAACACTTCGGCGAGGTCTACCTTGCCCTCGCTCTCTGGCGGCGTCTCGGCCTGCACACACTCCTGCGCGAACTCACCGGCGCGGGCCGCGAAACCGTCTGCTGGGAACTGGTCGCGTGCATCCTCACTGTCGCGCGCTTCTGCGGCAACAAGAGCGAACTCGAAGTGGCCGAACGCTGGTATGCCGACAGCGCCCTCGAAGACCTTCTCGGCGTGCCCTTCGAGGCCATCCACCACACCCGCCTCTACCGCGGCCTCGACATCCTCCACACGCATAAGGACCGGCTCTGCGAGCATCTGCTCGCCCGTTACGAAAGCTGGTTCGGGGTGGAGTTCGAGTTCCTTCTCTACGACGTCACGAACAGCAGCTGCGCGCGTTTGAAGCACAACTGCTCGACCAGAGCGACTGGACCGAAGTGCAACCCGGCATGGAGGTGAAACTCGCGGTCCATCCCGACGGCGCGGGCACCGAGCAATACGTGCTCTGCCGCTCCGCCGACCGCTGCAAAAAAGAAAGCTCCATGCTCGAACAACAACGCCTGCGCGTGGTCGCCCGTCCGGACAAACTGGTCGCCGAACTCCTTGCCCACTTCGACCTACAACTCCCCAAAGTGCCGAAAATCGTGCAAAATGTAGTGCCACAAATCGCCCGCTAAAATCCATAAGTCGTTGATATATGGCAAAACATCTCGACAAACTGTTCAAGTTGGGCTAAGTCACGCTCCCGGCCGGACCGGGAAACCGACGAACCGCCGGGTCAATCGGATTGCTTTTCGGCGGTCTTGCTCTAAAAGGACATATCTTGGATTGAGATCCCGGTTTCTCCGCGGCCAATCATTCACATCCCGTTTCCTGCTTTTTTATCAATTCGCCATGTCCGCTTCATCGCATGATCTGACCGCCGCCCCACTCGGCGCCACCGTGGTGGAGGATGGGGTGATATTCAAAGTTTGGGCTCCCCACGCCGACAAAGTGGCCGTCCGCGGCGATTGGGACGATTGGAGTGATGAAGGGCATCCCTTGGAATCCACGGACAATGGTGTTTGGCAAGGATTTGTCGCGGGTGCGGGAGATGGCTGCGAATACCGCTTTCTAATCATGAGTGGCGAAAAACGCCTCTCCCGCATTGATCCCCGCGCGCGGGAGGTAACCCATTCCGCGGGCAACGGTGTGGTGCGGTCCGGGCAGTTCGACTGGGAGGGAGACGATTTCTCACCGCCGTCTTTCAACGAGTGGGTGATCTACGAACTCCACGCACCGACTTTCAGCGGCGGCGACCCATCCGATGCGGCCGCGCTTGAGAAAATCCAGGAACGTTTCCGGCATCTTCTTAAACTCGGTGTGAATGCCATTCAGATCATGCCGGTGGCCGAATTCGCGGGCGACCGCTCATGGGGCTACAACCCGGCTCACATCTTCGCGGTGGAAAGCAGCTACGGGGGTCCGGAAGCCCTCAAACGGCTGGTCAAAGCCGCGCACAAAGAGGGCATCGCGGTCATTCTCGACGTTGTCTACAACCACTTTGGTCCCAGTGATCTTGACCTGTGGCAGTTCGACGGCTGGTCGGAAAACGACCACGGCGGCATCTATTTCTATAACGATTGGCGCGCGGAAACCCCATGGGGCAACACCCGGCCCGACTATGGCCGTGAAGAAGTCCGCCGGTTCATTCACGACAATGTGATGATGTGGCTGGAGGAGTTTCACATCGACGGCCTGCGTTACGACATGACACTGTATATGCGGACGGTGCGCGGTGAAGATCAGGGCGAAGACATTCTCCCAGAGGGGTGGAGTCTTGCCCAATGGATCAACAGTGAAGTGCGCAAACGTTTCCCAAAACGAATCTTGATCGCGGAAGATCTCCGGAACAACGGTGGGCTAACGAACTTGATCGAAAACGGTGGCGCCGGTTTTCACTCCCAGTGGGATGCCGGCTTCGTCCATCCAATACGGGAAGCGCTGATCAAACGGGATGACGCGTGGCGCGACATGCAGGCCGTGGCTCAGGCGCTCACAAACAAATACAATCACGATGTTTTTGAACGGGTCATTTACACCGAATCCCATGACGAAGTCGCCAACGGGAAAGCGCGGGTCCCCGAAGAAGTGAACCCGGACGACCCCGGAGGCTACCATGCGCAAAAGCGCGCCTGCCTCGGGGCGGCGCTCGTTTTCACAGCACCGGGCATACCGATGCTCTTCCAAGGCCAGGAATTCCTGCAAGGCGGTTGGTTTCGCGACAATGTGCCCGTTGATTGGGACCAGCGCGACGACTTCTCCGGCATCATCCGCCTCTTTCGCGATCTGATCGCCCTGCGACGTAATCTGGAGGGCCATTCCAAAGGTCTCTCCGGTCAAGGGATTCACATCCACCACTTGAATGATGAGGACAACCTACTGGCCTTCCACCGCTGGAGCGATCACGGCCCCGGAGATGATGTCGTTGTGATCTGCAATTTCAGTGACAAAATCCGTTCGGATGTGAGGATCGGTTTTCCGGAGGCGGGTCTTTGGCGTCTCCGATTGAACTCCGATGCAAAGATCTACAGCGCGGACTTTAATGGAACCGAGGCTTCCGAGGTTCAAGCGGACAACGGGGAAGCGGACGGCTTACCCGCGGCCGCGAATATAAAGATCGGACCCTACACCACCCTAGTCCACTCACGGTAATCCTGATCGTTCGCTGGCATCTCAGCCTACCCGTGGTAAGCTTTCAAAATGTCTGAAAAGAACCAGTCCGGAAAGACCGTCAGAAAATACATTCCCCTGTTTATTGTCGTCGCTCTCGCGGCGCTGGGAGCGGGCGCACTGCAGTTTCCCCTCGACACTGCCGACGCGCACACGTGGATGCACAGCTTCATGGGGCTGTTCCTCCTCAACTTCGCGATGCTCAAGCTATTCGATCTGGAAGGCTTTGCCGACGGTTTCCAAATGTATGATCTTCTTGCCAAGCGGGTTCGTCCCTACGCGCTCGCCTACCCTTTCATCGAGTTGACACTCGGTCTTGCCTACCTTGCGCACATCTTGCCCGCGGCAACCTACGCAGTGACCGTTGTCGTTATGCTTTTCGGGGCGACCGGGGTCTTCAAGGCCCTGCGCGAGGGACTTGACGTCAACTGCGCCTGCATGGGGACAAGCTTGAACGTTCCGCTCTCCACCGTCGCCATCATTGAAGATGTCGGCATGGCCGCGATGGCGGCAGCTATGCTGCTTCTGTATGTTTTATGAAAACATTCGACTGCGAACATTGCGGAGAGCGCCTCTTTTTTGAGAACACCAGTTGCCTCGCCTGCGGCAGCGCGGTGGGCTTTGTTCCCGAACACCTTGTCGTGTCTGCCTTTCACCAAACACCGCAGGGAACATTTGCCGTCGTCGGCGACAAATCCGGCAGACTTTGGAAAAAATGCCGTAACTACGTTGAAGAAAACGTCTGCAACTGGATGCTCCCGGCAGATTCCGCCGAGGGCTATTGCCCCTCGTGCCGCCTCAACGAGGTCATCCCCGACCTCTCCGCTGGCAACAACCACGCGCTTTGGGCAAAGATGGAAGCGGCGAAACGTCGGCTGACTTTTTCCCTCCTGCGCTTGCGTCTCCCTGTCCTGAGCAAAGAAGACAACCCGGAGCGAGGTCTCGCCTACCGCTTTCTTGCCGATCCCGATGATGATTTCGCGCAGACGCGGCGAATCCTGACCGGCCACGACGGCGGGGTCATCACCATCAATATCGCGGAGGCCGACGACGCCGTGCGTGAGAAGATGCGCCTCGACATGCGGGAGGTCTACCGTACGCTCCTCGGCCACTTCCGCCACGAGTCCGGTCACTACTACTGGGACCGCCTCTTCGCCGACACCGGCCGCGAGCCGGAGTTCCGGGCGGTTTTCGGCGACGAGCGGGAGGATTACGGTGCGGCCTTGCAGCGGCATTACGCCAACGGCCCGCCGCCCGAGTGGCAGGAGCGCCACATCACCTCCTACGCGGCAGCGCACCCGTGGGAGGACTGGGCCGAGACGTGGGCACACTATCTCCACATCACTGACACGCTCGAAACCGCCTGCCACAACGGCATCGAAATCCGCACGACGGAGGGACGACACATCGTGCGCGAACCATTCCGCGAATCTTTTGCCGCCGTCGCGCAAGATTGGCTAGCGCTTCGCTTCATCCTCAACAGCCTCAACCGCAGCATGGGGCTGAACGACCCCTACCCCTTCGTCATGAGCCTGGCCGTCATCGACAAACTCACCTTCATTCACGACTTCCTGCGGCAATAGAGCCATATTTCCCTGCCTGCCGCCGACAGCAGCGGCTCCAACGGCGATACCGCCCCTGCCTGATCCCGCCGCCTTACACGCCCCACCTGCCCCCGGCCAACGCCAACGGTGTACGGTGCCTCACGGTTGACCCCAATGCAACGCGCTCCCTTGTGCGGGGCATCGACCTTGTCCAAAGCAGGACCAACGTTTCTACCGGACAACCATAGAATTACGGCCGGTCCCCCGGGCCCGCCTCAACGGGTCCATTGACGCCGCAGATCAACGGTGTAGTTAAATTCCGGAGCTTGGCGGGCTTCGATGCCGTCGTTCCGGGTGCCGTGCAGATCCACGCGGGGCTGCCACCGCTCTTCGCGGCGCCGCCACGCTTCCGCGATGTCATGGGGGCGCCCGTCGTATACGGGAGCGAAGGGATTCCAGTAATGGTATTGCCATGCCGCCTCGACCGTTCCGGCAGTCTCGTCCACCCACTCGAAGAGCAGCGGCGATTGGATACCGACATGAGGATGGAGTGCAGGGTAGGCACTTGCACACTTGTAGCGAAGACCGCAAATCCACTCCCCGCCGACGTCCGCAAAGGGCATCTTGACACCGTTGACGAGGAGGTGTCCACGCGCGCGGCACGCGGCGGTATCGAGCCGCAACTGCAGGCGATCAGTGGAGTTATCGACGACGCGTATGGTAGCGGTCCCGTGCGCCTCCTCCGCCATGAGCGGCCACGATTCGAGAGCCTGCCGGATCTCCAGCTTGCCCTCCCCGACCGGCATGGATCCGACGACGGGGAAACGGAACTCAAACACGGGCCGAAGCCACTCCGGATCAAAGAGCAGGCCGACACGCTCCAAGTCGTCACAGATCTCAACGAAATCCTGCCACAGGAACGCAGGAAGGAAGTAGCGGTCGTGCAGTGCCGCGCCAAAGCGGCGCAGCGGGACGCCGAAGGGCTCATGTATCAAACGGGCGATTACGGCACGCACAAAAAGCGCCACGTTCGCCATCCAGTCGACCGAAGGCAGCGTTTCGAAGGCACGCAACTCGATAATCCCGAGCGATCCGTTCGCAGAGGAAGGGTTGGCGAACTTGTCGAAGCAAATCTCCGCACGGTGGGTGTTACCGCCCGAATCCGTGAGGAGGTTGCGTAAAAACTGGTCGACAAGAAGACCGTCGGGCCACGGGCCGAGGCGCTCCAGCCCTTCACACGCCACCTCGAGTTCGTAGAGACCGTGGCGCGGGCCTTCATCGACACGCGGAGCCTGTGAACCGGGGCCGACATATTGTCCCGTAAAAAGATAGGACAGTGCCGGATGGTGCTGCCAATAGCGCAGGACCGAAGCAATGCGGCGAGGGTCCTCAAGGAACGGATTGGCCTCCTTGGACATTCCGCCGAAGGCAAGGTGGGCACCGCCTCCGGTGCCGTGCACGGCACCGTTCAGTTGGAGCTTAAGCGCACTCATTCCAGTGCCCTCGGCGGCGTGGAAGGCGGCCGCAAGGGATCTTCTGTACTCCGCCCAGTCGCGCGTGGGCGGCAAATTTACTTCCAACACGCCGGGATCGGCGGCGAGGGCGTAGACGAGCAACTCGTCTCCGTATTCGCCAGGCAAATACCCGCAAAAGACAAGATTATGCAGATTCCGCGCCCGCGCGATTCCCTCGATTCGCGCGATCAGCTCACGGAAGGCGGGCCACGGCAACGGCGGAACAAAGACGGACAGCGCGCCCCCCTCGCTCTCCACGGTGAGCGCGCGGCGCAGTGCGTCTTCCGGCAACGACCACAGTGGCAGCCGCAGGCCCGCCGGGCTGTCGCCCATGAGCAGTTGCAGGCGGCCCGCTTCGGTATCGGCAAAATCCCATGCCTCCGACCGCCACCGTCCGTCCTCCCAATCCAAGGGAAGGACGTGCGCAACGGGTTCATCGCCCATCCCGGCTTCCGGCGCTTCACGGGCGGGGAGGACAAAAGGAGCAAGCCCGAGTTCTTCCGCCACGGCATGCGCAAACTCCTGCAGCCCGGTTCCCGCCCCTTCCACTTCGGTATCATCGAGGTGCAAGCGCCGCGTGTCGGACCACAGCGCACGCCCGGCCGTCGTGCAAAGCGTGACAAGGTTCCAGCGCGGGAGCGATTCGCCGGGATACCATTTCCCGAAGACCTGCATGGCAAGGCTTCCGGGGTAAACTTCGTCGATGAGGCGTGCCGTGAACCGGCGCGCATAGCCGAGTTTCTCGGGTCCCATCGCGCCGGTGTTCCATTCGGTCCCTTCCGGTCGAAGCGGAATAAACGTGGGCTCGCCGCCCATCGTCAGGGTCACGCCGTGATCCTTCAGAACGCGTTCGACCTCGCGGGAGAAGGAATCAGGCGCGGCGCGCGTGTCAGGATGACGGCTCATTGCAGAAGCTTGATTTCGAGGTCGACCGTTACTGAGCTTTTCACTGCAATGGGCGAATAATAGTTTCCCTGCACCGGACTGACCGACGACGGATCAATTGCCACCGCAGCAGGAACGAAAAAGGCGTTGGCGAGGATACCGTTGGTCGGATCGAAACCCTTCCAACCGGCGCCCGGCAGATACACTTCGGCCCACGCGTGCATTGAGCCGACAGCACGGTTGAAGCCGAACTCCCCGCCGTCCGTGCCCGCCGCAGTGTCCGCCGGCGGTGCATCGTATAGGTATCCGCTAACAAAGCGGGCGGCCAATCCGAGCTGACGGCACGCGGCGATAAACAGCATCGCCATGTCCCTACACGAGCCGCGGCGTTCGCGCAGTGTCTCATCCGGTGATTGGATACCCTCCTCGTCGCGCCGTTCATACTGGATCGAGCTGCGAACGGTCTCGTTCAACCCGGAAAGAAAGTTTACAACATCGGAATGCCCGTCCGGTGACGGAACGCTCGCGCGGAACCACGGAAGGACCGAATCCGATCCCGGCACAGGCGTCTCCACCGCAGGGGCCAATGCGGTCCGTTCGCGTGCCTCGTAATCAAACGGATAACCGGTGGCATAGGGCTCAAGGACAAAGTCAAACGGGTTGCTCTCAAGGCTTCGCACAATCATGCGGCAGTCCAAAACCAACTCCGAAGCCGTCACGAGTCCGGTATTCGTGACGAGGACAATATTATTGAACGCGTCGCGTACCCAGCGCTGGCGGCTCGCGGGAGAAGTTTCCAGCGCAAACGATTCCACCACGAGCACATTGCTGTCGCGGGGGCGCAGAAAAACATGCTGATCGCCGAAACTGACTGGCGCCGAGTAGTTGTAACAAGTGCGGTGGTGGATGGAGAGCTTCATAGGCGGAGACCGGAACCTGCACGAAACCCGTGAATGCGCAAGCCGCCGCATGGAACAGTCTGCCGGTTTCCGTGGTTGCCCCGCGGGCCGTCGCGCGTTGGTCTCTTTCTCTGTGAATCCCACCCCGCGCATGAGCGACCCGGCGGAACGCAAGGCGTTTCTCGCCGACGAGGCGGCGGCACTCGGCCTCGACGCCTTCGGTGTGGCCTCCGTGCCCGCCAACCTGCGTGAAGATTTCTTTTTTCAGTGGCTCGCAGACGGTAAACACGGCGAGATGCGGTGGATGGCGCGCGATCCGGAGCGGCGCGCCGACCCTGCGCGAGTCCTGGCAGGAGCGCGGTCCGTCATCGTCTGCGCGCAAAATTATTACCAGCCCGAGCCGTCCCGCCGCGGGCGCATCGCGAAATACGCCCTCGGCAAAGATTATCACAAGACGCTCCTCAAGAAGCTCAAGGCCCTGTGCGCGCACCTCCGCGCGTGGGGCGGGATCAACCGGCCCTATGTCGACACCGGCCCTGTCCTCGAAAAGCCCCTCGCCGCGCTCGCAGGCATCGGATGGCAGGCTAAAAATACCCTCGCCATCAACCGCACGCACGGCCAATGGCTCTTCCTTGGCACCATCCTCACCACGCTGGAACTCCCGCCCGACAGCCCCGCAAAAGATCACTGCGGCAACTGTACCCGCTGCCTCGACGTCTGCCCGACGCGCGCCATCACCGCACCGTATCAGCTCGATGCACGCCGCTGTATCTCTTATCTCACCATCGAGCATCCGGGAACGATCCCAGTCGAGTACCGTGAAGCCATCGGCGACCACCTCTTCGGCTGCGACGACTGCCTCGACGTCTGCCCTTGGAACCAGTGGGCACGCACCACCCGCGAGACTCGCTACGCCGCGCGCCCCTATCCCGATCCGGCGGAAATGCTCGGCTGGAACGAGGACGCGTTCCACGCGGCTTTCGCGGGAACGCCGGTCCGCCGACTCGGTCTCGCACGCTGGAAGCGTAACTGCGCAGTTGTTCTCGGTAACACCGGCGCAGCGTCCGATCTCCCCGCCCTCCGCGCGGTCGCCGATGACCCCGATCCCCTCGTCGGCGAACACGCGGCTTGGGCGGTAACCCGCATCGAAGCCCGCGTCAGGGGAGCATGATCAGAACCGACATTTGCTTTCAAGCCAGAGGAAGCGCCCGCGCCGGGGCGCGGTTGACCGAAGCGAACGTCGCGCAAAAGGGTGTCGGTGATGCTGCGCAACCCGGCAACCATTCAATCAACCCGCCGGTGACGCACCGAACCCGCCGACGCCCCCCCCCACTTCTGACTGAACTCTCCGGTGCGCCCCAAGAGCAGACCAGTGGCCGAAGTAGGCCCGAAGGATGAATTGAGACGGCAAGACAGAGACAGTTGCGCGCCCGGCGTCAAAGCCGACGGAGAGGTTGTCGCCGGAACGGGCGCAGCGGGTGCCCCCTCCCCGATGGAGCAAAAACCCATTCCTTCTTCCGCTGGAGGGAATGCGGCCGATCACGGGCACCGGCGGTCGTTCACGGTTTGATTTTATGCCGGTCTCCAGTTTTCGTCCCATTTTGTCTTTTGTCCGGGCCGCCGGACAGCCTTGAACTATGACGGGCGCTGCTTTGGTAGACATTCAAAGATCGAAAAATATGGCAGGCATTTTAGATTTTGGCAAATATGGCGCAGAAACTCCTCCGGTTAGATTATCCGGAACTTCAAAATACTAGTTTGGTATCATTCTTTTTAGAAATGGTTTGCATTTTTATATTTGACGGCTAAGGACGGATGTGCAGGACTGCGGTCATGTATAGACGACCCTATCCCAAGCGTGTTGTTCTTCAGGAAAGCGTATCGTGCTACCATTGCTACGGCAGGTGCGTGAACAAGGAGCGCTGGCTCGGCGACGAGGAGGCGAAGGACCGCTTTGTCGCGGAGCTGCGGCGGGTGGCGGACTTCTGCGGGGTGGAGGTGCTGACCTTCTGCGTGATGTCCAACCACT
>SKLD01000348.1 GCA_007123395.1 Opitutales bacterium | reverse complement strand
GTTTCAGTCGCTTCATTCTCTCACCTGTTGGGTGTTTCGGTTTTATTCTTTCAAGGCTACTTTAGCCGCTGAACCCCAACAGGTTCTATCTTTTTCTTTCGTTTTATTTCACGGATTCAGGTTAGTATAAACGACAGAAAATCACTTGATTCGTTTATGCTCGTTTTTCCCGTTCCCTTGTCTTTGGGTTGTGAGCTTTGTGGCGATACAACAACCCGCGCAATCCATGAAGCTCACTCTGCTCCGGCATGCGGAATCCGTTGGCAACGCGACGGGTGAATATTCGTTCCAACAGGCTGATTCGCTTTCCGGGAAAGGGTGGGAGCAAGCCCGCCACGCGGCTGAGGTGCTGGCGGAGGGCGATTTCGAGCATGTCATTGTCAGTCCTCTGCGGCGGGCCTTGCAAACTGCGGTTCCTTATTTGGAAACAACGGGGCGGGTCGCGGAGAATTTGGCCGGAGACTGCGGAGACGCCGTGGAAGGGGTCTTTTGAACGGGCGGCGGACGCATGGCCCGAGGAAGAATGCATGCTTCCGGAGGCCTTGGCGCGGTGATTCGTGTTCCGCGACGGCAGGGCCGTCAAACCGGCTCCCGGGAATCGTATGGAGAGGGCTTTCGGCGTGTGGAGGAGACCGGGGCGCGGTTGCGGAACTTGCATGCGGAAGGCTGCCGGTCCCTACGTTTGATCAGTCACAGTCATTTCATGCGGGGGCTTCTCAATTCTCTTTTGCTGTTACCCGAGGTTGTATTTTTTCAGCATCAAAACTGCGGCCTGACCCACTTGACCCTCGGTCCGATGGTCAGCTTCGAATTCTCCAACCTGCCATTGGTGTTCCGGAGCAGAGACGTGAGGCAACGTTGATCGCCCGCGCGCTGGGATTAGAGTGACGCGCTGACCGACGCGGAACGCCCTTGCGCGAGGTGGGAGCGTGTCGGCAATGCGCGGTCACAACACGCGGCGCTGACGCACGCCTCGCATCGCGGGGACGATCCCTCCCCTTTTTTTTGTAGTGTTACAGAAAAATACTTTTTGCAACGGGCGCGAAAATAGGCAGGGTTGGGCAATGTTTTTCGTTTCGGTAGGATTCCGTCCGGAATAGTGCCCGTCGGAAGACATTTTCTCACCTCCCGGTTCTGCTTGGCGGGTGGGGAAGGATTCAACCTGTAAACAGCAAGCAAAAAAATGATTAACCCGATACTCCAATCACTTCGTTCCTCCGGAAAGCTTCCGGGGAATACCGCACGCACGGTACGTCGGTCGCTCGCCCCCCTTGGGTGTTTCGCCTTGATCTCGTTTGCGAATGCGCAGCCGACGAGCAATCCGGTGGCCGCGCAGTATGTGAACGACTACCCGGTGTGGACCGACACGGTGCGCTGGGACAACGTCATCGACATGTCGGTTTACACCGACGGCGACAACCACTTCGAGCGTTTCGAGAACGCCCGCGATGAACTCCACGCGCAGGGTGGGGGCGTGCTCTACTACCCGGCGGGCACCTATCATTTCGATCTGCCGGACATGGGCTACGGTCCGGGCATCGGTCCCACAAGCCGTGGGCTCATGCTCAAGAGCGGCGTGGTCATCCGCGGCGCCGATCCGCTGCCCGGGCAGGCCCAGGCCGTCGTGCGCGCGAGCGAAGATCCGGCCGATCCGCTCTTCGCCAACGAGGTGGCGCACAACCTCGTGCCGCAGACTGTTTTCACCTTCCCCATGCAGATGCGCGGGACCGACCCGGTGACGGAGAATCCCGACTCCGCCGGCGAGCTTCCCTCCGACTGGAATCTGATTGGCATCACTCCCGGCGAAGACGAGGAAACGATCGCCGACGTGACCAACGTCGGCATCGTCAACGTGAAGCTCGAAGGCGGCGTGATCTACTGGGGCTACCACACGCCGCGCGCCGCGACCATGAACCAAGGACGCTGGTTCAGCGGTGTATGGAAGACCGAGTGGCCCCTTTTCGCGCCGCCGGAAGACACGTGGGCCGGACATGCCCCCAACGGTGAACACTACATGCACGCCATTCACGCCTCGGACGGCTGGCACTCGGATGTCTCCGCGGGCAGCGGGCGCCTTGCCATGAACGTGAAGATCCAGGACGGCGCCACTTTCAACGACATGTTCTATCCGGACCGCACCGGGAACACAAACATGTCCGAGGACTCCTTCAGCCACTATCGTTTCACCGGCCGTCTCACGGCGCACGGCGGCGATATCTTCATCGCCAACAACGTTCTCGCCAAGCCCACGAGGAATTTCGTGTATCGCGAGATCCAGAACGCCGGTATGCGCAACGTTCTTTTCGATTACGCCAATCACATCGGTATCGACGTGAACAAGAGCAACTACGGCGGAAACCAGGACAACCCCACCGTCTTCACGGCGGGCAGCGGATATTACGCCGAGAATGTCATTGTGCGGGACAACTGGGTCTTCAACCGCGGCAACAAAAACTTCGAAATCTCCGGTATGTGGGCCCAGGTGATCAACAACCACGCGGAGAAATACTACATCGGCAACACCATCTACGCCGGCTACATCACCAATCCGCAGGTTTTCGGTTTTGATCCCGACGATCCTGACTTCGATCCCATGGCGGAACTGGACCTCGGCGGTCACACCTTCGACGGCTGGAGCTGGCGGACGGGAACAAACTCCTCCGATTACATGAACCGCGGTTTCGACTTCGGCGGGCGCAACCTCTGGGTGCACCGCAATTCCGTCGTCAACCCCGGCTCCATCGGTAACGACGGCGAGGGTCTCATCGGCCAGGAGCACAACCGCGTCGGGGTCTACTCGTGGGCGTGGACGGATAACCAGTCCGGTCGCGTCTCCAAAGGCCCCGGCACCCTCGGAGAGGGAGGCGGCAAAGGCTGGATCGGCCCCTATAACATGCAGCAGTTCGGCATCCTCATACTCCGCAACGGCACGCAGGTCTCGTCGTCCGTCGGCACGATTGCCTCCGACCGCTCGGGCAGCCCGGACACCACACTCAACTATTTGCTCGATGCCGCCATCATCGGCACCACCCTCAACGGTCGGTCAACTGACGGTATCGTGAACCTCGATCCGGATCATCCGAATTATGGTCGCCACCTCGGACCCGAGGAGCCGGTCGACATCATCATCATCGACGACGTCACCGAGCACGCCGAGCCCGTCAGCGCGCCCGCCGACGTGAGTGCCCAGCTTCTCGACGACGGGAGCGTCTTCTTGAGCTGGACGGACACGGCGGACAACGAAGTCGGTTTCCGCGTCGAACGCCGCGTGGGCGGTGCCGCGTGGCAGACCATCGCCTACCGTCCGCTTTCCAATCTTCTCGCGACCCTCACGGACGTGCAAGATCCTCTCGATATGAACCGCGCCCGCACGGAGTCCCGTGTGGAGAATCCGATCATGATCGCCGAACTCAACCCGCAGGCGTGGCGCGATTACACCGCGCCCACGAATGGTGTTGAGCAGATCGAATACCGTGTCATCGCCATCAACGCCATGGACGACGATTCCACCGGCATCAGTGAAGTCGCCGCCGTGGGCGACGCCCCCGGGCCCATCACGCCGGAGATCCCGCGCGCCGTCCACCTCAACATGGTCGGCGGTGTGGTGGAGTTGAACTTCGCGTCGCAGTCCGGAATGGTTTACCAGCTCCAGCGCTCCCATGACTTGGAAAGCTGGGAAGACGTCGGCACGCCGATGAGTGGCGACGGCGACGTCCTCACGGCGGAAGACAACGATCCCGGCGCGGATGACGGTGTGGTCTTCTACCGCATCGCCGTTTCCGAAGGCTGAATCCCTTCGCTTTCCTCGTTGGGACGACGATAAGCCCCTTTATCAGTGCCCGCTTTCCCCTTGGTGGAAAGCGGGTTTTTTTTTCGCACCGCATATCCGATCCAAACGTTCGCCAACTGCTGTGTGAAGACTTGTAGCATCCCGAGGCCGGCGCACAGCACACCTTCACGGCGACGACATCGGTGGACAACTCTTCGCCTTCGGTATGCTCCGACGGCGGGCGCACGAGCACCTTTCGGGTCGGCACTTTCCGCGCGGCCTCGGTCGGGCGCTCACCGCCGCCGCAGAACCACGAAGGCAAGCGCGGCAAGGCCAAGCAGCGCGGCATACACGGACGGCTCGGGGATCACACCGGTGACTTCGACGGTGTTGATTTGCGAGCGGTGCCACTCCGTTCCACTGGCATTGGTTTTCGTGTAGAGGCGGAAGGTAACGCTCTCCTCTGTTCCTGCCAGCACGAGGCTGGTGAGGTCAATGGAAGTAGTCACCCAGTCGTTGTCGGTGTTGGAGAAAGAGGGGTTCATCTCCGCTCCCACATTGGAGGCGAACCCATCCAAACTTGTCCGCACGGTGAGAGTGGACATCCGGTCCGCCCGATAGTCGAGGAGATCGCCGGTGCCGCTCCACTGGACTCCCGTTCGACCGAAAATATCGAGCGAGTCGAAGGAAATTACCCCGGCCGAAACGGTTCCGAAGTCGATGGTGAACTCGAAATAATTGCTGTCGGACCCCGCTTCCCACGCATAGGTGTTTTGCTGCTGGCCGGCCACTTGGGCCGCGCCGACGCCGCTCGAACCGGCGACATTGGCAATGCCCGACTGCGATTCATTGAACGAGTTTTGCCTCACCACGCTAAAGGTTGCGGGGGCGAAGCCGGGAGCGACGGTTTCCGCCGCCGAGGTGGTGGCGGAAATCTCCGTGGGCGCGTCGGTGAAGTCGAAGCTAACCAGCGTCACTTGTCCATGGGCGATGCCGAGGGAGATCACGGCGGCGAGGAGAACGGTGGGGAACGTTTTCATAAGAGGAAGCCTGCACAAAGGCAGGGTTGCGGTGATGATGATTATCGAAGAACGATGAAAAACGAGTGAACGTGGGGAGTCAAGGAATTCTTGCGGGGCGAGCCCCGGCCCTGGAAAAGCCTTGTTCGCGCGCGTTTTGTCCGCATTGTTTCCAAAACGTCGGCCTGTCGTTTACTGTTTTATGTTTTACGGAGCTGCCGAAGTTTAACTTGACGCATGCCTGCGGCGGTCTCTATAACGCGCAAGTGTTCTCGCTACGTGTTCAATAAGAATTCGGTTAAACTCCATTTATTTCACTGACGTCCGCGAATCGGGCGGTGAAAAGGACGTGGTTTATGAAATCCTTTTGGAATACGTGTACATACGAAGCATTGATACAATAGCTGCTGAAAGCGGCGGGCGTCCCATCGAAGAACTAACGCTCAGCTTTGGCAAAATTGAGGTAGCCTATACCTTCCGCCAGCCGGACGGGACGAGTTGCGAATCCGATTCCGCACACTGGCGAAACCAGTTGCACTTGCGGAATCCTTCGCGAGGCCATTTGACCCGACCGTTTTGGCAGTGCCCGGGGTAGAGCGGCGGTACCGAATTTCGAGTTCAAGCTCGTCGACGACGAGGCCACACTCGGCGGCAACAGCGCCCTCGCGGCGATCATCGAGCGCGGCTATGCGGAGCGGTACCGCGCGGAGGGCGTGCCTGTGGACTGCGCCGGTATCGAGTTTTCGCGCAAGCAGCGCCGGATCGTGGCGTGGGAGGTGGCGTAGTCGCGGTGCTTCAGCCCGCGACCCCGCGACGGCCAGCGATCTCCGCCGACCCGAAGGTGCCCGCGACGCGGTGAGCCCCGATGGCCGTGGACGCCCGGCCGGTGCGGGCGGGGGGGGCTGAAGACACCCCCGCAACGTTGGCTCCCAACGAATCCACTCTCCACCTTTCCCCGGGCAAAAGATAAGCGTCCCATCAGCAAAAATAAGCGGTCCCCCTTCGACAGGCTCAGGACCGAGCCGGCTCGCCGGGTCTGCGG
>SKLD01000516.1 GCA_007123395.1 Opitutales bacterium | reverse complement strand
GGACAGTTGGGACGGAGAGGGGAGGCGGCACCGGCGCCCTGCGGGAGCGGCGGGGCGGAGCTGTTTCACGTGCGGCGTCCCAAGCCCCGCCCGTCCGTCGCGGCGGCAGCTGCCGGGCCAAGCTGACGGCTGGGTGATTCCTTGGATCCGAAGGGTTCGCCGCGCCTGTCAGCACGCTGCGGTTCGGAGTCCGCGGCTCTCCAGGGTTCTTCCGAAGGCAGTCTCGGCGCGGTGGGGAGGGAATGATCCCGCTGTTTTCCGCGGGGAGAGCGCGGCGGAAACGCGGAAGCGCCGAATTGCCAATAATTAGGCGAAGGAAGCTCGGCGCCGGAAGACCGGAAAAATTATTCACATCGGTGGATACTTTCTTGACCGAATGGGGCAAAATGGGTCAATGTGGGGGGAAATGGAACATTCGCAATAGATTTGCCCATGATGGAAGGGTCGCTGGCACAGGGAATCTACGTAGGCAACTTCACGCATCGCTTGGATGCGCGGAAGCGGGTGACGGTACCTTCGAGCTGGCGTGTGACGGGCGACGAGGGGAACTTTTATTTTGGTTGGGAAAATCCTGCGGGGTGCATCGCGGTGATGCCTCCGCGGATGCTGCAGGACCTCATGCGCAAGGCCGAGACGGTGGCGCAGTATGACCTGAAGAAGCGGGCGATGCTGCGTCAGTTTTTCGGCAAAGGCTACCAGTTCGGGGTGGATAAGCAGGGGCGTATCCTTCTGGCGGAAAACCTTTTGCGGCACGCGACAATCAGCCGGGAAGCGGTCTTGGTGGGGCTTGGGGCGACCTTCGAGATCTGGAATCCGGAGAAATACGCAGCGGAGGACGCGGGCGTCGACATCACGGACGCGATGGAGGAGCTGCAATTCTTCTAGGGGCAAATGGAGACTGCGATATGGACAACACTGCGAAACACGGGCCGGGAGCGGAGAGCGTCGGCGGCACGGTCCGCGTATGCCGGATGTATGCCGGCTGCACGGGAGCGGGACTGCGGATTTTCGCACGTCAGCGGGTCTACGCGCGCGCCTGCTTTCCGTGGCCATGGTCGGCGGGCGGGAGCGCCGGATCGACGAGGGGTCGAAGCGAACGGAAAGGTTTTTGAAGTGGCGGAGACGGGCCACATACCCGTGCTCCTGCCGGAGGTCATGGACGTTCTCGGTGCCGGGCGCGGCGGGCTGCGTGTGCTCGACGCGACCTTTGGCGGCGGCGGGCACGCCCGTGCCTTTCTTGAGCGAGGGAATTCGGTGGTCGCCCTCGACTGCGATCCGGAGGCGGCGGAGCGTGCGCGTGACTTGGAGCGCGCGTTTCCCGGTCGCTTTTCCTTTTCCGCCGTGAATTTCGAGCGGCTCGACGAGACCGTGGAGGGACCGTTCGACGCCGTGCTCTTCGATCTCGGTCTGTCGTCTTTTCACTACGACACGGCCGACCGCGGTTTTTCCTTTCGGCACGACGGTCCGCTGGACATGCGGCTCGATCCGCGTGCCGGGATGACGGCGGCGGAGTTTTTGGAGACGGCCGACCGCCGCGACCTCATTCGCGCGGTGCGGCACTACGGCGAGGAGCCTTCGTGGCGGCGTGTAGTGGCTGCCGTCGAGGCGGCCCGCGGCACGGAGGCGCTGCGCACGACCAGCGCTTTTGCGCAACTCGTGGTGGAGGCGCTGCCGCGTCGGCCGGGTCCGCCCCCGCGCATCCATCCGGCGACGCGAGTCTTTCAAGGCATCCGTATCGCGGTGAACCGCGAACTGGAGGTGATCGAGACGGCCTTGCCGAAGGCGTTTGCCGCGCTCGCGCCGGGCGGCCGGATGGCGGTGATTAGTTTCCATTCTCTGGAAGACCGTATCGTCAAACGGTTTTTCCGGCGTGCGGCGGGGATGCCGGAGCACGCCCGTGACTCTGCCCCGCAGCAGTCGCGCAAGGTCTCCGCAAAGCTTTTGAACCGGCGTCCGGTGACTCCGCCGGAAAGTGAAACAGCCATGAACCCGCGGGCGCGGTCGGCCAAACTCCGTGCCCTTGAAAAACGAACCGACTAAAAAGAATGAAGACATCCGCCTACCACCCCACAAACGAAGTCTATCCCATTGCCGCGCTCATCTGCGCGATACTTGTCGCCGCCGTCCTGGGCGGCGCGGGTGTGCTCGCCCTGCGGCACCAGATCTCGACCTCCGCGCGGCACACGCAGGAGATGCAGCGTTCCATTGACGAGGTTGAGCGGCGGCTCAACTACCTTGACACAAAAATCGCCAAGGTGAACCAGCCCGCCTACTTGCGCCACCGCGCGGCGGAGCTGGGTATGGTGATGGAGCCCCCGGGGCGCCACCAAGTCGTGCGCCTGCGCGAGCGCCGCATGGACGAAGGGGCCATCGCCGCGCGCGAGGACGGCGGCGTCCGGCGCGAACGCGCGGAGCCCTTTATGCAGACGTTTGATCTCGCGGTCATGGAACCCCTGCGGCGGCTTGATTGATGTCGGGCACCTTCGTCCAGTTTTGGAGGTTCGGGCTGGTATGCCTGTGTGTGCTGACGGCCTTCGGATGGATTTTCCACCGTCTGTATGAGCTGCATGTCGACCTTGCGCCGGAGTATGCCGCGCAGGCGGAGAACCACCGGCGCACGCTCGTGCGGCTGGAGCCGCGGCGCGGGGATATTCGCGACAGCCGCGGCGAGCTGCTCGCGGGCACGCGCCCGGTCGTCGACCTAGGCATCGATCCACATGTTTTCTCCGACGAGGCGCTACCCCGGCTCGAAGACCTTGCGCGCCTGCTGGAACTCGACGCGGGCGAACTGGCGCGTATCGCGACGACGCGGACCCGCGGGGTGCAAGGTTCCCCGGCGGTGCGCCCCGTGCGCTGGGTAAAGCTGGCAGAGGTAGATGACGCCACTTACGAGGCGGCCATGGCCCTGCGCATCCGGGGGGTTTACGGCAACCGCCGCTTTCTGCGCCACTACCCCGCGGGCTCGCTTGCCGCGCACATCACCGGCTTTCTCAACCGCGAAGAGACGGCGGTGCTCGGGGTGGAACAACATTTCGACTTTTTTCTGCGCGGTCAGCCGGGTTGGAAGGTGTCCGAAAACGACGGTCGCCGCCGTGAGATCGCCGCCTTCCGAAACCGCGAGGCACCGCCGAGCAACGGGTATAACGTTGTTCTCACGATCGACTCGGTCATCCAGAGCTTCGTCGAGGATGAGATCGAAAATCTTGTCGGCCAATACAGCCCGGAAGGCGTGTCGATCATCGTCAGCGATCCGCGCGACGGCTCCATTCTCGCGATGGCGAACCACCCGACCTTCGACCCGAACCGGTTTTGGGATTTTCCCATCGGGAACCAGCGCAACCGCGCCGTCACCGATGTCTACGAGCCGGGATCGGTTTTCAAGATCGTCCCGGTGGCGGCGGCCCTTGAGGAGCGGCTTGTAAAGCGCGGGACGTTGATCGACTGCTCCCTTCCCGTGGTGGAGTACGCGGGACGGTCGGTGCGGTTGCCCTCGGATGTACGTCCGCTCGGCGAACTGCCTCTGAGCGGGGTCGTCGCGCGCTCGAGCAACCGTGGTTCGGCCATTGTCGGCATGATGCTCGGCTCGCAGCGTTTGCACGCATGGTGCGAGCGGTTTGGCTTTGGCACGCCGACGGGCTGGGTACTCGGCGGCGAGGTGTCGGGCCGGTTGCACCCCGTGCGTGCGTGGGACGGGCTAACGATCAGTCGTCTGCCGGCGGGCTACGCGGTGAGCGTGACGCCGCTGCAGATGCACAAGGGCATGTCGGTCATCGCGGGCGGCGGTTACCTGCGCGCGCCCTTTGTGGTGCGCGAGGTCTTGGACCGCTCCGGGGAGAAGGTGATGATGTACCGGCCCCGTGAAGGGCAGCGCGTCCTTTCGGCGGAGACGTCGGCGGAGATGGCCGAACTCCTTGTCGGCGCAGTCGGTCCGGAAGGGACGGCGAGGCGGGCGCGGATCAGCGGCTTCGAAGTGGCGGGAAAAACCGGCACATCGCGCAAGATTCTCAACGGGCGCTATTCCGAGCGTCACCACATCGCTTCCTTCTCCGGCTTCTTTCCGGCGGGTGATCCGCGGGTGGTGGTGACCGTTGTTGTCGACGACGCCAAAACCCCCGGCACGAGCTATGGCGGCGTGGTCGCCGCTCCGGCTTTCCAGCGCATCGGCGAACGCATCGCCCGCTATCTCAATCTCGAACCGGTTTCCGCGCCCCCGGTGGCATCCAATCCCTGATTTGTTTCCATCCCTTGAATACACTCGCAACGATATCCGTCCAAACCCCACGCCCCTCGCGGCTCGCGCTCGCAGGCGCCGCGTCGCAACTGTTGCAGCGCGCCGCGCGGGGAACCACAGCCATGGCCCATACCCTCGATGAACTCTTCGGCGGCGTTCCGGGCGCGCGAATCGACGGCGATCCACGCGCGGTCGTCCGCGGTCTATGCACCGACAGCCGCCGGGTGACGCCCGGTGCGGTCTTCTTTGCCCTACCCGGGCGCCGCACCGACGGGCGGCATTACATCGAAGAGGCTGTGCAGCGCGGCGCCGCCGCCGTGGTGGCTGAAGAGTATGTTTGGGTGCCGCGCAAGACTACATTCGTGGAGGTGCCTGAAATCCGCGCCGCCCTCGTCGAAGTGGCGCGTCGCTACTACGGCATGCCGCACGGGAAACTCGCCCTCACGGGTGTGGCGGGGGCCGGCGGCAAGACCGTCGTGGCTACGCTCGTGCGTGAGTTTCTGAATACGGACGAGGAGCCGGTCGGTCTCCTCGGGACGATCCACTATGCCATCGGGCGGCGGACGCTTCCCGCTTACCGGACGACACCGGAGCCGGTCGATCTTTACGCGCTCTTCTCGCAGATGTCCGGAGCGGGCTGTCGGCAGGCGATCATGGAGGTATCTTCCCACGGGATCGACCAAGCGCGCGTGAGAGGTCTGGGATTTGATGTCGCCGTCTTCACCGGTCTCTTCCCTGAGCACCTTGATTACCACGGCTCGATGGAGAACTACTATGCCACGCTGCGCCGTATCTTCGACGGGGAGAACGGACCCGCCCCGCGCGTTGCCGTGATCAACACGGACGACGAGTGGGGGTGCCGCCTGCGCGAGGAACTGGCCGGGCGGTGCGAAGTCATCAGCGTCGGCAAGACGGAGGGGGCCGGGCTCCGCGCCGCGGAAATCGAATGCGCGACGGACGGCACCCGCTTCCGCCTTGTCGGCTTCGGGCAAGACATCCGCGTCTTTTCCCCGCTCCTTGGCGACTTCAACGTCATCAACCTTCTGTGCGCTCTCGCTGTTGTCCATGCGCGGGGCGGAAGCCTCACTGAGGCCCTCGGCAAGCTTATCGACTTTGACGGCGTGCGCGGTCGCATCGAGCGCGTTGCGATGGGGCAACCCTACACCGTCATCGTCGATTACGCGCATACCGAGAGTTCCTACACGAAGACACTCGACATGCTCCGCGGGCTCACGAAGGGACGGGTCATCACTGTCTTCGGTTGCGGGGGCGACCGCGACCGCAGCCGCCGGCCGCGCATCGCGCGGATTGTCGCGGACCGCTCCGATCTCGCTTTTGCGACGACGGACAACCCGCGCAGCGAAATCCCTGAAGGGATCTTCGCGGATATGCGGGGCGGGCTTCGGGAAGACGACAATGTGCGTTTCGTCGACGACCGCCGTCATGCGATAAGTCTTGCCCTCGATGCCGCCGCTCCCGGCGATATCGTCCTCATCGCGGGCAAAGGGCACGAGACCTTCCAGGAATATGCCGATTCAGTCGTTCCCTTCGACGACCGGGCGGTGGCGCGGGAGCTGATTTCCAAAAAAATGGGTACGGAGCTGTAAGATGCCGTTGTTCGAACCGGAGACACTCGCGGCGTGGTGCGGGGGGCGGTGGAACCATCTCCCCTCCTCGCCCGTGCGCGGGTTTTCCATCGACACGCGGTCGCTGCGCGCGGACGACCTGTTCATCGCCGTGCGCACCGAGCGCCGCGACGGGCATGCGTTTCTCGTGGCGGCGGAGGCAGCGGGTGCCGCCGGGGCCGTGGTCGACCGGGCGCGGCCGGAGCTGGCCCTGCCGCAGTTGGTCGTGCGCGATCCGGTGCGTGCGCTCCAGGCCATGGCGCGTGCGTATCGGCGCACATTCAAAGGAACGGTCGTCGGCGTGACGGGAAGCTGCGGCAAGACATCGACGAAAGATTTGCTCGCCCGTCTCCTCGGGGTGGAGCACACCCACCGCACGGCGGGCAACCTGAACAACCACCTTGGCGTGCCCCTCACCCTGCTTGGCCTCGATCCGGCCGTGCATCGCGCGGCGGTCGTCGAGGCGGGCATCAACCGGCGGGGGGAAATGGACGAGCTGGGCTCGATGATCGCCCCCGATGTGGTCGTTGTGACGACGGTCGGCGCCGCGCACCTTGAGCGACTCGGCTCGGTGGAGGCCGTTGCCCGCGAAAAGGCGGCGCTGGCGCGCTATGCGGGGGAGGGCGCTATTTACGCGTGGCCCGCCCACTGCGAGCGGTTCGTGCCCTTTCGGGCGTTGCGCGAAGCGGGCGCGAGAATTCATGCGGTTTCTTTTGGAGGAGAGACACCGCCCGGCGGTCCCGCTCCTTCGGAGTGCACCAAAGCAACACAAACCACGACTGACGATGGTTCCACAGCGAACCTCCGGGGCGGCTGCCGCCTGACTTTGCGGCAGCCGCCCTTCGCGGAGGCTTTCAGCGTCGACCTGCCGCCGCTTTCGCAGGGCATGGTGTCGAATGCGGCGCTCGCCCTCACGGTGGCGCGCGCACTCGGGGTCGAGCCCGCGGTGCTTGCGGAACGCTTTGCACTCTGGGCACCGTCGGAGGGACGCGGCGAAATCCGGCAGAGACGCGGGCGGCTGTATTACCTCGATTGCTACAACGCCAATCCCTCATCCATGCGGGACAGTCTGGAGCACTTCCAACAGCTTTTTCCGCAACCGCCGCGCTGCTTTGTGCTCGGCGGGATGCGCGAGTTGGGCGCGGACACGGCCCGGTTGCACGCCGACACCGCCTCGCTCCTTCGCCTTGCGGGTGAGGATATCGCCGTTTTTGTGGGTGAGGAAGCCGCATGGTACGCGAAAGGTGTGCGGCGGGGCGGAGAGGCGTTTTCCGCGGCGGTGCGCACCTTCGCGGACGTGGCGGAGGCGGCCCCGGCCGTCGCCGCTTCAAAAGGCCCCGTGTTTCTCAAGGGCAGCCGCCTTTACGCGCTTGAATCGCTTTTGCCGGAGGAAGGGGGGAGCGCCGCATGTTAGCCGAACTGGCTCAGCTTGAGGAGTGGTGGGGACCGTTCCGTCTCTTCCGGTTTCTTTCCTTCCGCTCGGTGGGCGGTGCCGTCACGGCACTCTTTATCGGGATGGTTGCCGCGCCATGGATCATTGCCTGGCTGCGTGGCTTCAAGGCGGCGCAGAGCTTCCGCGAAAGCGGCACGGTGGGGCGACTCGCCGAGCTGCACAGCGGCAAGGTAGGCACGCCGACAATGGGCGGGCTCATCATCTACGTTGCGACAACCGTGAGTGTGCTCCTCTGGGCACGCTGGAACACTTTTGTCCTTGTCGCGCTCTTCGTCTACACCGGTCTCACCGTCATCGGGTTTCTTGACGACTACCTCAAGGTGACGAAGCGGCACAGCGGCGGACTCCCGGGACGGTATAAGCTTGCCGGTCAGGCCGTCCTCGCCGCCGTCGCCCTCTTCTGGCTGACGCAGAGCCCCGTTACGGCCGAATTGATCCGCCAAATCTGGCTGCCTTTCCTCAAGGAACCGGTCATTGCGAGTCTCCCCCTCATACCGTTGTTTGGCTTCTTTTTCCTCGTCCTCGCGGGATCGAGCAACGCCATCAACCTGACGGACGGTGTCGACGGCCTTGCCATCGGCTGCACACTCACGGTGGCCATGGCCTACGGGATCATCGCCTATGCCTCGAGCCACGCGGTTTGGGCCAATTACCTTCTCCTCCCGCACATGCCGGGCGTGGGGGAGTTGTCCGTCCTCTGCGCCATTCTCTGCGCCGCCTGTCTCGCCTTTCTCTGGCACAATGCCCATCCCGCCGAAGTGTTCATGGGCGACACCGGGTCCCTTGCCCTCGGCGGCCTCGTCGGCATCATCGCGCTCATGACGCTCCAGCCCTTCACGCTGGTCATCATCGGGGGTGTCTTTGTCGTCGAGGCGGCCTCCGTCATCCTCCAAGTCGGTTCCTTCAAGCTCCGTGGCAAGAGAGTCTTCCGCATGGCTCCGATCCACCACCACTTCGAGCTGCGTGGCTGGGCGGAGACCCAAGTTGTCATCCGTTTTTGGATACTTTCACTCATTTTCGCCATTGCGGGGCTCGCCACGCTAAAACTCCGATGAAGTCCCTTGCCAAAACCATTGAAGCCTTAAGGGTGGACGGTCGCGGTCGCCGCAATCGCGCGGAACGGAGTTTCCGTCGGCGGGGATTGAGCGATTCGGCCCTCCGGTGTGTCGGAATCGATGGGGGCATTTTCCCCGTGCGCGCACGCTGTGGGCCTGCCGCCGGTTGGCGATGCGCTTTTTCGTTCATCATTCATTCTTCAACAGCACAAGTATCATGAAACTCACGCAAATTTTTGGAATCGTGGTTCTCGTCCATCTCGGTTTGGTGGGCGTGCTTCTCGTCCAGCCCGGCTGCCAGACGCAACCGCGCAGCACGCCGGATCCAACCATGACCGAGGCCGCGCCGGAGACAACAACCGTTGCCGCGCCGCGCGGCACGGCGCCGACCCGCCCGGTGGCAACGGCCCGCACGGAGCGCCGCGACCTCGACAGCGCCTTCAACGCCGGCCTCGAACGGGGAGACCGTTCTACCGGGACGACTGTGGACACCGCCGGGTCCGGACGCCTGCGCCCTGTCGTGCAGGCCTTTGACGACGACGATGCAGAAGACCGCGAGAGCGCTCCGGCGCGGACCACGGTCTACACCGTGCAGCGCGGCGATACGCTCTCCGCCATTGCGCGCCGCGAGGGTGTGTCGCTGGAAGAACTCCTCGTGGCAAACAATCTCAGGCGCGATTCCACGATCTTCGCCGGCCAGGAACTCCGTGTGCCCGCTTCCGCCGCGCGCACGGCCGCTCCTACGGCGACGCCACCCCGTGCCGACGACACGCAGACCTACACCGTCGTGGCGGGCGACAACCTCACCCGAATCGCCAACCGCCACGATGTCACGGTCGCGGAAATCCGCCGCCTCAACAACCTCACCTCCGATACGATCCGCGTCGGGCAGACACTGCGCATCCCGCGGGTATCGGGTTCGGAGGCGCCGCGCGAAGCCACCCGCACGCCCGCGCCCGCGCCGTCCAACGGGCAGACATACACGGTCCGCTCCGGCGACACGCCCATAACCATCGCCCGGCGCTTCGGTGTCGATCCGGACGAACTTATGCGCGCGAACAACATCACCGATCCGCGCCGTCTCTTCGTCGGTCGCGAGTTGGTTATTCCGGGCGGCAGTGCCCCGGCCCGTGCGGAGCAGGAACGCTCCCCCGCGCCCGCACCGCGCGCGGAACGCCCGCGGGAAACCCCCGCCGCCATCCCGTTGCGGGAGCGCCCGAGCCAGCCGGCCATTATTGACCAACAGCCCGCCGAACGCCGCGCCATGACCCTCGACGACCTCGAATCGCTCGATGACGACGATCTGCGCTATGTCGAGGTCGAGGACGCTGACAGCGGAGACAACGGAGACTGATTTTCCGCCATGATGCCGTAGAGAATGACAACAGCCACCCAAGCGCTTAACACCACCACTCAAACAACGTTCCGGGCCCGGTTTTCCACGCTATCCATCGGGTTTTTGGTTCTCGGCTTGAGTGCGCTTGGGTTTCTCGTCCTCTACAGTATCGGCCGCGCCCATACAAACGAGACAGCCTATGTCTTCCGTCAGGCGCAGTGGTTTGTCCTCGGCTTGATCGCGTTTTTCATCGGTGCCCGGGTCAATCTTCACGCCATGCGCAAGCTCGTGTGGGTGATCGGGCTTGCCGCCCTTGCCGCCTTGATTCTCGTGCTCATTCCGGGCATCGGGCAGATGGTCAACGGTGCCCGCCGCTGGATCAACCTCGGGTATGTCAACTTGCAGGTTTCGGAGATTGCCAAGGTGGCGCTGGTCTTCCTCCTCGCGCACTACCTCGCGGCGGAGCAGCGCCGCATGGGAGAATTCATCCGCGGCTTTGTGCTTCCGATGGCGGTTGTCGGTGTTTGTTTTGCGCTTATCATTTTCCAGCCCGACTACGGCACGGCCGCGCTCTGCGCCGTGGTGGGGATTACGATGTTGTTTTTGGCCGGCGGGCGTCTGCGTTTCCTCATACCCACGGGTATTGGCGGGGCAGCGTTGTTTGCCGCGGCCGTCGTCTACGATCCCGTGCGCTTCCGGCGCATCACGGCGTTCCTCGATATCGACGCCAACCGCCAGGACGGCGCCTACCAGCTCTGGCAGGCTCTCCTCGCCTTCGGGAGCGGGGGCACGACCGGTCGCGGCCTCGGGCAGGGCCGTCAGCAAATGGCCTTTCTGCCGGAAGCCCATACGGACTTCATCTTTCCCATCATCGGCGAGGAACTCGGCCTTATCGCCACGATGTCGATCGCGGGGGCGTTTCTTCTCATTTACCTTATCGCCGTGTGGCGGATGCACTCGGCGCAGAGTCTTTACCTCTTTCTGATCGCGGTTGGCGCGATGCTCTTCATTGTTTTACAGGCGCTCATCAACATGGGTGTCGCCACCGGCATTCTGCCCACCAAGGGTATATCGCTTCCGTTCATCAGCTACGGCGGGTCGAACCTTGTGACGATGTTCTTTTTCGCCGGTTTGCTCGTGAACTGCTTCGACGAGTGGGACCGCAAACCGGGAACCCGCGCAAGGGAGAGGGGGAGTCATTGAAGCCATGGCGCGTATCCTCATCATATGCGGCGGAACGGGCGGGCACCTTGCCCCCGGTATCGCCATGGCGCAGGAACTCACCGGCCGGGGGCACGAATGCCGCCTCGTCCTCAGCCGCAAAGAGGTCGACAGCCGCCTGAGCCGCCAATACGGGGACTTTCCTGTCATCCGCGCGGCGGGCGCGCCGTTCACCTTCCGGCCGCTTGGATTCGTCCGCTTCTTTGCGGGAGTGGCACGCAGCTTTGTCCAAGCATACTCGATCTACCGTGAACGCCGTCCCGATGCGGTCCTCGCTTTCGGCGGATTCGTTGCCACCGCTTTCGTCCTCGCCGCCTTTTTGCGCGACATTCCCATCTTCCTGCACGAGGCGAACCGCCGGCCCGGCAAAGCCGTCCGCTTTCTCTCGCGCTTCGCCGACCGGGTCTATCTTCCGCACGGAATACGGCTCCGCTCAATCGGACGTCTCGGTGCGCGTCATCTCGGCTTTCCCGTGCGCAAGGATGTCCGCCACCTTTCCAAGGAAGAAGTGCGTCCGCGTTTCGGGCTCTCACCCCACGCCAAGCTCCTCGTCGTCTTCGGCGGGAGCCAGGGGGCACTCGCCCTCAACCAATGGCTCGAAGCCCATCTTGAAGACTTTGTCGCGGGAGGCGTAAACGTGTATTGCATCACCGGTATCGGCAAGGGGGAGGATTCTTTTGAAACGCGTCGCGACGGAGAGGGAAATGAGGTGCGGGTCTGGTTCGTTTCTTTTGCGGACAATATGGGGGAGATCCTTTCCGCCGCGGATTTGGTGATTTCCCGCGCCGGCGCGGGAAGCATCGCGGAACTTGTGGAGTGCCTCGCGCCCGCGATCCTCGTGCCCTTCCCGTATTCAGCGGACAAGCACCAGCAGGAAAACGCCGCCTACATGGAAAAGCGCGGTGCCTGTGTCGTGGTGGAACAATCGCGCCTCGGTGATTTGCGGTCCGAAGTCTTCGACCTGATCTTCAACGACTGGATGCTCGCGCGCCTGCGCGAGAACCTCCGCGCCCTCAACCGCGGCAACGAAGCCGCCGCCATTGCCGATGACATTGAACGGCGGCTGGCCGACAACTCTCCGCAAGTTTCGCTTCTCGCCGAGGCGGAGGGCGAAAACGTATCCACGCCATGACGACGCCGCCAAAACGAATAATCGTTCTCGGGGGCGGCCCCGGAGCGGAGCGGGAGGTTTCCCTGGCCTCGGCGGAAGCCGTGGCTGCCGCGCTGCGGAAGCGCCACCCGGTGGACCTCGTGATCCTTGACGAGGCGGCCTTGCCCGGCGGGTTCGATCCGCGCGGCGATATCGTCTTTCCGTTGATCCACGGAACCTACGGGGAGGACGGCACCCTGCAGGCGGAGCTGGAAGCGGCGGGTTTCACCTACGTGGGTTGCGACGCGGCGTGCAGCCGGCTTTGTATCAACAAGGGGGCGACGAAAAACGCAGCGCGGGGCGCGGGCCTGCGCGTCGCGCCGGAGACGGTCGTCACGGCGGGAGGTGCGCCCGAATCCGCCGCTATCGTGGAGCGCCTCGGCGAAAGTCTTGTTGTCAAACCATTGGCGGAAGGCAGCAGCGTGGGTCTCCATCTCGTCTCCGGATGCGATGAACTTGCCGCCGTCCTGCAGGGTCTCCCGCCCGGCGAGTGGATGGTGGAGGCAAGGGTGCCGGGGCACGACATCACCGTGGGCGTGCTCGACGGCAGAGCCCTCGGCGTCGTCGAAATCCTGCCCACGGGCGGAGTCTACGACTACACCCGTAAGTACACGCCGGGAAGCACGGTCTACCGCTTCCCGGCGGAGATTCCCGACACCGTGACAGAGGCCGTTTGCCGCGACGCCTCGACGCTCTACTCCGCCTGCGGGTGCCGCGATTTCGCGCGTATCGACTTTATCCTGCGGCCCGACGGGGCGCACGTCTTTCTCGAGATCAACACGATTCCCGGCATGACGGCGACAAGTCTCCTTCCCAAAAGCGCGTCGTGCCTCGGCCTCGGCTTCGATGAACTTGTCTGGCGCATGTGCGCCGGTGCCTTCAACCGCTTTCAATCCTCCCGCACTCTCCAATCTGTCCAGCCATGACCTCAAAGCGCAAAGTCTCCCGTGGCCGCTCCAGCAGTTGGCGCGAAATCCAGCAAAAAAACCGCCGTGCCCGCACTCCGGCATCGCGTCGGCGCGCCTATGTTATTCTCGCCCGGGCGGGCATGGTCGCCGCCGGACTTGCCGTGGGCCTCGGGGGCGTGGGATACGGGGCCTATTTTATCTGGCAGCAATCCGGCCAAGTCAGCCCCTTCGACCGCGAACAAGCGGTCACCCGTATTGTCTTCGACTCAGACGGTGTTCTCAACGGACAGTGGTTCGCGCGTCATTCGCCCGTGCCCGTCGGGACCGACATTTTCAAACTCGATATTCACGCCATGAAGCGGGAGGTCGAGGCGCTCGGGCAGGTGCGTGAAGCCTCCGTTTCCGTGGAACTGCCGGGGACGCTGCATGTGCGCGTGCGCGAGCACGTGCCCGTGCTCCGCGTTTTCGTGCGCGGAGAAGAAGGGGAACGCCGCACGCTGCTTGTGGCGCGTGACGGTTCCGTCTACGAAGGCGCCCTTTATCCATCCGAAACCTTGCGTCGCTTGCCGGGGCTCACCGGGGTGCGGCTCGTGCGCGACGGCGACGGCTTCCGCCCTCTCGAAGGGATCGAGACCGTCGCTGACTTGATCGATCTCGCGAGGGACATCACGCCGCACATCGCCGCCGACTGGCGCTGGATCGACCTCAGCCGCTACCGGAACGAACCCGCCGCGCCGGGCAACGCCATTGTCATCCACGGCCGGCACATTGAACGGACGGTCCTTCACCCGACACACTTCGTCCTGCAACTGGAGCGGCTCGACGGCGTCGTGCGCAACGCCCGCGAGCGCGCGCAGACGGGTATTGCCCACATCGATCTTTCTTACGCGGACCGTGCCATCGTCCGCTTCCGCAACGAAAACCGTCCTCAACAACATAGCTGAACCACCATGCCCCGCAACAAAATCATCGGCGCCGTAGAAATCGGATCGTCCAAGATCTCCGTTCTTGTCGGAGAGATCGAAGGCGGCCGGGAACTTAATATCATCGGTTCCGCGGAAGCCACTTCCGTGGGCGTGAAAAAAGGCGAGATCGTCGACCTTTCCGCTGTCAGCCGGTGTACCCACGCCACGCTAATTGCCGCCGAGAAGAAGGCCGGTGTGCAGGTGGACGAAATCTTCCTTTCCGCTTCCGGCCAGCACCTCGAGGGTTTCACCAATATCGGCACGGTGAATGTGCAAGACGCGGACAACTGGGTCTCCGAACACGACTTGCGTTGTGCCGGACAAAGCGCACGGCAGAAAGCGCTGCCTCAAGGCCGTTGCTACCTCGTCCATATCCGCGGCGCGGCTTACGCCGATGGACGCGAGGTGGAGAATCCCGTCGGGATGCAAGCGGCGAAGCTTGAGCTGAAGTATTGGAATGTGCATGCGAACGAACGCCGCATTACCGATATGATCCACATAATCAGTGGATACGATGACGGCCTCTCGGTGGAGGAGATCATACCGGCGAGCGTCGCTTCCGGGCGCATCGCCGCGTCCGACGAGGAACGCCGGGCGGGCGCGCTCGTCGTCGACATCGGGGAGGGCACCACCGATTTCGTCCTTTACCGCAAGGGCCACATCGTTCGAACGGGGGTTATTCCCGTGGGCGGCGGGCACTTGACGAACGACCTGAGCATCGGGCTGCGGATCAACTTCAAACAGGCCGAGCGTCTCAAGTTGCGCGACGGCAAGGCCGTCATCGAAAGGGGGGACAAGGACTCGCACGTATTGCTCGAAGGCGACCTGCAGATTGGCGACCGGCCTATTCCGCGTCTCGCCATCGCGAAGATCCTCAACGCCCGTGTGGCGGAGATATTCTCGATAATGAAAAACAGGCTGGGCAGTGCGATCAGTCCGCAGGCCGTCCCCGGGGGCGTCATCCTCACGGGCGGTACTTCGTCGCTGCCGGGCATCGACGAGGTCGGGCGCGATGTGCTCGGGGTGGACACACGGGTGGGCACACACCCGGCGTGGGTGACCCGCAAGGATCTCCGCGATCCCGGTTATGCGACAACTCTCGGCCTGCTCTTCTTCGGCTTGCAGGGGCAGTCGTTGGGCGAGCGCGAGCGTAAGGCGGAGGCGCCGCGGGCCGGCCTGTTACGGCGGTTGTTCAAGTAAGCGCGGCACGGGCAAGACCGGAACCACGAAACATTTGCAGAGGAGGAAAACGACATGGCTGAGGCGACAAGGGACTGGCAGGAAAACCCGCTGCGGGTAAAAATCATCGGTGTCGGGGGGGCCGGCGGCAACGCCGTCGACCGCTTGCGAATGAGCGGTCCCGGGCCTTTGGAGCTGGCGGTCGTCAACACCGATTTCAAGACTCTCGACGCCTCGCCCCTCACCGAGAAAGTGATGATTGGCAAGACGGTCACGGGTGGTCTCAGCACGGGAGGGGAGGCCGAGTTGGGGAGGCAGGCGGCGGAGGCCGACCGCACGGAATTGGCGCGGCTCGTCGAGGGCGTGGACCTCGTCTTTATTCTCGCCGGCCTTGGCCGCGGCACGGGCAGCGGGGCAGCACCCGTCCTCGCGGAAGTCGCGGCGCAGGCGGGGGCTCTTGTCGTTGCCTTTGTCAACCTGCCGTTCTCGCGCGAGGGACAACGCCGCATGCGTCAGGCGGAAGATGCGCTCGTTGCCATGCGCGAGGCCTGCGCCTGTGTCGTCTCCCTGCCCAACGACCTCATCGTCCAGCAGGCGGAGGGCGACCCCACGCTTCTCGAAGCCCTCGCGATCGCCGATGACTGGATCCGGCGCGGCGTGCAGGCGATCCATTCGATGATTCTGGAAAATGGACTCATCAACGTCGATTTCGCCACCTTGCGAGAGGCCCTTCAATACCGGGGCGGCAAAGCCGTCTTCGGCTTCGGCGAGGGTGCTGGCGACGGCTTTGTCGAGGCCGCCCTTCGCGATCTCGAACGCTGCCCCCTCCTGCACCTGCCTGACAATCGTTTCCTGCGCAAGACTGATGGATTGATTCTCAATATCCGCGGCGGGCCCGACATGCCCCTCTCCGACGTCTATCGCATCATGGACTTCATCGGCGACCGCTTTGGCTGTAAAGAAAACACCGTTCTCGGAGCCACCGTCGACGGCAGTTTCCAAGGCCGTGTGCAAATTACCGTAATTGGGACCGTCGATGTCTCGGGCGCGCGGCGCCATCCCTACCGCGTGCCTGCCGCCGCGCGCCCGAGACCCGTCACCCCGCCCCTGCGGCCGGAGCCGCCGCCGTTTGCCCCTGCCGCGGTTGCCAACAAGCAAACATCCGCACAGACGGATTCCGTTGAGGGTCCTTCCCTTGCCCAGTCCCCGCACCCCGCCCCGTGGGATACGGTCACCGCGACGCCCGCGCGCCGCGAAACAAAACCGACCCGGGGCCAGGCGGAGTTCGAGTTCCTCGCCGGCGAGGAACGCGGCTACTTCGAAAAGACCGAAGAAAACCTCTATGAGGGTCAGGACCTCGACGTTCCTACCTTTATCCGCAAAGGCATCCGCATCGCCTTGTAGCTATCCCCGCAGGAGTTTGGTGATTCCGTGCGGTGCCGCGACGACTTCGGCTAAACAATAGCACGAGAGGGCACCGCCGCGGTTCATACTAATCATTCCGGAATAGAAACAACAAGCACGAGCAACCGAAACAATGTGGAAGCGGCATCTTGCCGCTTTGCCCGAAAGGTAAAAAGCGGCGAGACGCCGCTTCCACTCTTTTTGTGCCCCCATTATTTTGAAATCCTTAATAATTATGATTACGTTGTTGACAGGTTTCGGGCGTTCTCCAAGTCTTCAACCGATATGAGCTTCGTCGTTTTGGGTTCCTCCGGGATAAGGGGCGCGTGGCTCGATGTTTGCGAAACTTTAGAAATGAGTCGGAGGTTATTGTAAATGAAGCGATTTTTTCATTCGCCACGGAAAGCGTCACCAGTGTTTGCAGCGGTTCTTGTAACGGTTGTTCTGCTCTGTTCGAAGGCCGGGGCGGCGGGGGTTTCGGCCTCGTCGGCCGGCGCGCACGGGGAGTGGGAATCGACATGGCTGGGGCCTTTGTATCGCCACGATACAACGTGGAGCTATTCGCCTTCTCTGGGGTGGATTCAAATGTCCGGCACGGATGATAGCCTTTGGATCTTTGATCAACGCCATGGATGGGTCTGGACGGGTGAGGCCATCTTCCCGAACCTTTACCAACCGTTCTTCGGCGAGTGGTGGCAGTTGGGTGACGGGGATTTCGGCGAGCGGCACTTTTATAACTATTGGACGGCCTCGTGGATCGCGGAGGCGGAAGGCAATGAGGCGTGGCTGGAGGCCCGCGTCGGGACGGCTCTTCAATATGCGCGCAGGCAGGGAGTGGCATGGTTGAATCAAGTGCCTGCGGATCAGTTTCCCGATGAAACACTTTCTTCCGGCGCGTGGGAACCAAGGCCCATTACGGTTTGGGTGAGCGGCTTTTACCCGGCGATTTTCTGGCGCCTGTATGAGTTTACCGGGTTTCCCCAATTCCGCACCGAGGCCATGCGGCGCACGCTCATGATCGAAACCCAGCGGACGCGGACGAACACGCATGACCTCGGCTTTATCGTCTTTCTTCCCACACTTCTTGCGATGCGGCACTCGGATGATCCCCGTCACGAGGAAACAATTCTCATCGCGGCTCAGTCGCTGGCCTCGCGCTACAGTGCCACGGTGGGGGCCACGCGTTCATGGGACTGGGGCGTTTTCCGGCAGGGAAACCGGTTCACGGTGATCGTGGACAACATGATGAATCTGGAACTGCTTATTTGGGCATCTCAGCGACATGAGCAACTGGCAGGCTATTATGAGATGGCGGTGACGCACGCCGATACGACGATGCGGGAGCATTTCCGCGAGGATGATTCGACATGGCATGTCGTTGTCTTTGATGAGCGGGACGGCTCCGTGGAGCTTAAGCGAACCTGGCAGGGTTATGCGGACGATTCGACATGGTCGCGCGGACAGGCATGGGCAATTTATGGGTATATATCCATGTACCGCCTCACCGGCGAGGAGCGGTATCTTGATCAAGCCTTGCGCGCCTTGGATTACTACATGGCCAATCTTCCGCCTGACGGCGTCCCGTACTATGATTTTGACGCGCCGCTGGTAAATGCGCCGGCGAGAGACAGTTCCGCCGCCGCGATTGTGGCGTCCGCGCTCCTTGAGTTGGAAGGTCTTGTCGAAAACGGGGAGATCTATCGTGAGATGGCGGTGGACATGCTGAACATGTTGGCTTCACCGCAGTATCTCGCACTCGGGCATCCCGAGCAATCCATTCTGCGCCGAGGGTCGCACTCGCATTCGCGTCAGGACAGAGGATTGATCTACGGGGATTATTACTTTCTCGAGGCTATCGCGCGCTGGATGGGGGAGGATTGAGGCCGCGCGCCCGTGGTTCTGGGACCGCCGTGGTCCGGGGATGAATCCCTCGGACTACGGGCAGGCGGTGCTGCCGTGCGCCTACTCGGGCGGCGGAAAGTAGGCGGGCTGATTCATCGCCCGCCCGCGGGGCCTGTCGAAGGGCAGC
>SKLD01000387.1 GCA_007123395.1 Opitutales bacterium | reverse complement strand
TGATCCTAATCCTGGCCGACGACCTCGGCTACGGCGACCTCGGGTGCTACGGCAACGGTATCGTGAGCACGCCGCATCTCGACGCCCTTGCGCGCGACGGCATGCGCTTCGACCAGCACTATGCGGAGGCGCCGATCTGCGCGCCCTCGCGCGCGGGCATGCTCACGGGCCGCCACCACCACCGCTGCGGCGCGGTTGACGTGCCCTCGAACAAAGGCTTCGACCGTATCGCCGTGGCGGAAACGACGATGGCGGACGCCTTTCAGCGCGCGGGCTACGAGACGGGTATGATCGGCAAGTGGCACACCGGCCTGCACGACCTCAACTACCACCCCAATGCCCGCGGCTTCCGCGAGTTCATGGGCTTTCTCAACGGGGGCATGGACTACTGGCAGTGGACTCTTGATTACAACGGCACGCCCGTGCCCCACGACGGGCGCTACCTCACCGATGTTTTCTCGGACGAGGCCGTGTCCTTCATCGAGCGGCACCGGGAGCGCCCCTTCTTCCTGCATCTTTCCTACAACGCGCCGCACCCGCCCATGCAGGCGCCCGCCGAGGTATTGCGCAAATACACGGAACGCGGCGATCTCAGCGAGACCGTGGCCCTCAACTACGCCATGATTGAGATCATGGACGCGGGCATCGGCCGCATCCGCGAGACGCTCGCGCAAAGCGGTCTCGCGGAGAACACAATCATCATCTTCACCAGTGACAACGGCGCATGGTTGGCGGGCGACTTCGCGCGCTTCAACGGTCCCTTCCGCGGCATGAAGCAGCAGGTGCTCGAAGGCGGCATCCGTGTGCCCGCCATGGCGGTGTGGCCCGGGCAAATTGAGCGCGGCGCCGTGTGTCATGAGATGGTCAACAGTATCGACTGGTTTCCGACACTGCTGACACTTACCGGCAACGAAAGCGCCGGAGACGGGATTGCCTTTGACGGCGCCGACCTCTCGTCACTGCTCCGTGGAGAGACAAAGACGGTTTCACGCGTGCGCTACTGGCAGTTCAACCGTTACGAGCCCCTTGCCCGCTGCAACGGTGCGATGCGTGACGGTCCGTGGAAGTTGTATTTTCCCTACAGCGAGGGCGGGGACTGGAAATACGACGGCGACAACTCCTGGTACCAGCGCGGCTGCCTCGGTCCGCACGAATGCATGCCCGTGGACAACCGCGTGACACACCGGCCGGTGGTCGGTGAGCCCATGCCGCCGCAGCTTTTCCATATCGGAAATGATCCCGGAGAGGAGCGCGACCTCGCCGCCGACGATCCCAACCGCGTGCAACGCATGGCCGCGCAATGGGACGCATGGTGGGAGGAGATGATGCGCGACGACGCCAAAGCCCGCGCCGACAACCTGCGCTGGTTGCGGCAGGCGGGCAGGCTGGCGGGGCGGCGGTAAAGCGAAGCGATGAGACGATTCGTGCCTTACCGGGGCGCCGCGTGGGTTACTCCCGCGAGATTTCGAGCAGGCCCCATGGCCCGAGGGCGGGAATCCGCAGCCGGAGTTCACCGCTGGCGCGCTCCGGCGTGAGAACAGTCTCTTCGACGAGTCGCTCGAAGCGGCCTGTCGCGTTGGCGAGGGCATGGGCGTCCGCGTCGTAGGGGGCGGGCACGCGGAGCCGGAAGACGAGTGCCTCCGCGTCGTCAAACGCCGCTGCGTCCATCACGAGCGTGAACGGTTCGCTCTGCGTGCGTTCGATGTTCTGTGCCACCGGATACATGCGGATGCGCTCACCGGAAGGCGTGCGGAAGTGACGCGGCACTTCCGGTGTTGACTCCGGCAGGCCCCAGTCGACGAGATGCACAAGGACGGGCCGCTCCGGGCGGTGGAGCGGGGCGCGGACGAACCCGTAGACGCCGCCGCTGCCGCCCTCCGCGCGGAGCACCGCAGTTTCCGCAGGATCGGCTTCGATCCCCGGGCCAAAGGCCGCGCCTTCGCCGTAATCCCGCCAGTCGTGCGCGCGCACGAAGGCGTAGAGATCGGCGATATCGGCGGGCTTTGCGAAATAGCGGCTGAGCCCGTCGGGTGACTGGTCGAAGACATCCCACGGCACTTTGCCGATCATGCCTGTGGCATAGGCGGTTGCCGTAACGCGGCGCAGGAGACGGTTCTTGGCCGCCTCGGAGACCGGTTGCGCACGGGTTTTCGGGGGCCCGAGCACCTGCACTTTGCCGACTTCCCGCCCGATCCGGCTACGCTCCCAGATATGCACGGGATTCGCCGTTTCAAGGAGCAGCTCCGAGATGGCGAAGTCGAACTCGCGGTGGTAGCTTTCCCACATCTGCAGGGAGCTGTTGTTGGCGGAGAAAGTAAGGTCCTTGCCGCCGTATTCCCTGATTTCGGCGATGAAACGGTTCCAGAAGGCCGTCGTCGTGTCTTCCCAATACCGCACCCAATGAGGTTTGACGGGGCAGTCGAAGCGGGCGAAATCGTCGCCCACGGGCGCACCCGCTTCGCGCAGGTGTTCCGCGTAGTCAAAGGTCGTGACGTCCTCGATACCGATGGATTCGAGTTCGGCGGCGTCCAAATGATCGGCCAGCCACTCCCGGAAGCCCGCCACCCCGGTCTCGGAAAATCCGCCCCCGTAGCGTTCGGCGGCGAAGACGGGCGACTCCGGCTCGTCGCGGTGGAGGGTCTCCGCACCCCAGTCAATGACGCGGCGGTAGTAGGCGAGGTGGTGCTCGTAGAAGGCGGGATTGGAGGGGTCGCCGATTCCCCGGAATTCATCCCATGCCCGCATATGCGGCTGGACGATGGGATTGCCGTCGAGGTCGAGCATGTGGATGTCGAGCGGCTGTTGCGGAAAGTTGCGGATGGATCCGTGCAGGCTCGCCGAGCCGGCTCCGCCAAAGACCACGCCCATACGCCGGACTTTCCGGATGTTCCGGCGGTCGCGTTCGGTGAAATCGATGTAGGTCCACTCAAGTCGGGTGGCGTGAAAATCGCGCACGGCTTGGAACGGATCCTTCAGCGAACCCGGCGGCACGTCGCGGAATTCGAGGGTACGCATCGTCACTTCGTTGGGTCCGGGGCCGATGCGCGGCCCTTCGGGCGCGTTCGCAACCGCGGCGCCGTGAAAGACCGACCATGTGCCGCCGTGTGCGGCGGTGGCGCAGGCGAGGGCGGCTGCGAGGGCCATGGCGCGCCGGAGAAGGGACAATCGGTGTCCCGGGGTGTGCGAAGACTTCATGGATAGTGGAGAAATCGGTGTTGCTGCGGTTAAGTGCGATTCTGCGCCTACGTTAGCGCGCGTTTCGTCCCCGGCGCAACCGCAGCGTGCTGTGCAATCCGGACGCACCGTCCCGCAATCCGGACGCACCCCGCGTCCGGAGGCATGATGTGCGGAGCATTGGTCCGGGCATGGCTTCAAGACGAACTACGGAACCGCTCACAAACCTCTTTCCGCGCGCCGTTACGTGGAAATCCAAAGTAGAACTTGAGATTTTCACAGAATGGGTTTGTGATGGAGGAATGATTCCACGCATCATGGCTGACACGCTTTCGGTCGCCGCCGGGGAGTATCCGGTGGTGACGCTCACGGGGCCGCGGCAGGCGGGAAAGACGACGCTTGTGCGGGCGGTGTTTCCGGAGCACCGCTACTGCAACCTGGAAGATCCTGAACTCCGGCGCTTGGCGGGCGAGGATCCGAAGCAGTTTTTCCACCTGCACAAGGGGCCGCTGATCCTCGACGAGATCCAGCGCGTGCCGGAGTTGCTCTCATGGATCCAAGTCCGCGTCGATGAGGACAGGAGGAAAGGTGCCTTCATCCTCACGGGCAGCCACCAACTGCGCTTGCATGAGGCGGTCACGCAATCCCTTGCCGGACGCACGTCCCTCCTGCGGCTTCTGCCCCTTTCCATCCGCGAACTGGAGGCATCCGGTGCGTCGGTTGAGAAGAACGAACTCCTTTACAAAGGCTGCTTGCCCCGCATTCACGACGACGCATTGAATCCGTCGGCTGCTTACGCGAACTATTTCCGCACCTACGTCGAGCGCGATGTCAGGCAGTTGATGGAACTCCGCAATCAGCAGCTCTTCGAAACCTTCATGCGCTTGTTGGCGGGAAGGGTGGGGCAGCCCCTTAATTTGAGCGGGTTGGCGGGCGATGTGGGGGTGAGCGCAACGACTCTAAAGCAATGGCTCTCGATTCTCGAAGCGTCCTTTGTGGTGTTCCGCCTGCCTCCCTATTACCGGAACTTCGGCAAACGTCTGGTCAAGAGCCCGAAGATCTACTTCACCGAACCCGGCCTTGCCTGCTGGCTGCTGGGCATCGAATCCGCCTCGGAAGCGGCGCGCGATCCGCTGCACGGCAACCTCTTTGAGAACCTTGTTGTCGCGGAAGCTTTCAAGGCGCGGCTCAACGCCGGCCGTGAACCGCGCTTGTATTTCTGGCAGGACAGTCACCGCAACGAGGTCGATTTGGTTTTCGAGCAACAGCGCAAACTCATTCCCATCGAAATCAAATCCGCTATGACTTGGCATCGCGACTTGGCGGCGAACCTTCTGAAGTTCCAGCGCGGCGTGCCCGATGCCAAAGCCGGATTCATTCTTTACGCAGGCGACCTCTTTCCGGAAACGGACCACTACGCCGCGCGGCACTTCAAAGACACCGGCGATTGTCTTTGAGAAGGGGAGCGGCGCGCCAAAACATTGCGACCGGTGCGACGGATCGGAGGTGAAGAACACCGCGCTCAAAACGAGGCAATCTCATGCGTCTGCCACCGCTCCCGGTGGATTTCGCCTGTCGGACGGTCCACGCGTTCGAAGCCGTGTCCACCGAAGAGGTCGCGCATGCCTTGGACGAGGCGCGCGCCGGCCTCGGGAAACCGCAAGGCGTCGTATGTCGACAATGCGGCGGAGTGCGCGGGCACAGGCATGTTTTCGTCGGTGGCCTCGTGGAGAACCTCCCGCCAACCCGGAGTGAGTTCCGCAAGGCGCTCTTGGACGGGCCCCCGCAGCGCAAAGGGAAGGGATTCGCCGGGTCGGTCCGCATGGGAGAGGATCTCGTGCGCGAATACCAGAAGTTCGGATTGCAGGATGCAGCCGCCCTGCCAGAGAGCGGATATGCGCTTCAAGTCAAGGTTCCATGCGAATGCCTTGGACGCTTCTTCCATGAGGGTGAAACCTTCGGAGAACGCGATGATTTTCGCGGCAAGAAAGGCGTCGAGAAGGCTGCTTGGCGGCAGTGTGGCCTGCCGGTTCGGATACCCTCTCCCGGCTTTCCTTGAGGTCCGCACATTCTGGTTCGAGAGAAAGCGAGCGTTCACCGCAGCGCTGACAACGGGCATGGGAACGCCCAATGACCATGCGCTTTTCACCGTCCAACGCCCTGTTCCTTTTTGCTGCGAGCGGTCGGCGATGCAATCGATGAGCGGTTTTCCTTCGGGGTTCTGTTTGCGGAGAACCCTTACAGCCGCATCGACAAGAAAGGACCACGCCCCGGTGCCTGACCAACCCGAAAACGCCTCCGCGGCCGCCTCATGAGGCATTCCGAGAAGGTGGCGCATGAAGAGGTGTGCTTCGGCGATGAGCTGGAGTTCGGCGTATTCGATCCCGTTGTGCGCCATCTTTACGAAGTGGCCGCTGCCACCGGGGCCGACGAGGGCGCAGCACGCACGCCCTGAGCGGTCCCGCGCGCTCACCCGCTCGAGCATTGGTCCGGCTTCGGCCCATGCTTTGGATGAGCCCCCGGCCATCAGACAGGGGCCCTTGCGGGCACCGTCGCTTCCGCCTGAAACGCCAAGGCCGATGAAGTGGATACCGCGGCCGGCACATTGCTGCTCCCGCATGCACGTATCGCGGAAGTGCGAGTTTCCGCCGTCGATGA
>SKLD01000162.1 GCA_007123395.1 Opitutales bacterium | reverse complement strand
GCGACGGATCGCCGACGTCGAAGAGCATGGCGGTGACCCTGCGGTCCTCCACCCCCACAGCCAGCATCCGGTCGCCCATCGGCTCCAGATAGGTGCTGAATCCGGGGATTTCGAGTTCACCCGTCACGCGGGGACGGGCGGGGTCCGAAAGATCGACGACATACAGCGGATCAATCTGAAAAAAGGTCACGACATAGGCGCGGTCGCCGTCAAAGCGCGTCGCGAAAAGCGATTCACCTTCGCCGAGGATCAAGTCGCCCAGACGCCGTGCGCCCTCGTCCTCCGGGAACGGCCGCACCGGACCGGGGTCCTCCGGGTCCTCCGGCGGCGGGCGCGGGAAAATACCGGCATCATCGGAGTCCACTGCCGCCTCGCCCCGCGCCGCGACGGCGTCGAGTCGCCAAGTCTCCAACCGCGTGCGCATCGCACCCGAACCACTACCCCACGGCGACTCGTGCGAAATGGTGGTGAGGATATCGCCGTTGAGGTTGAGCTTGAATTTGTCCTGCACCCGCCCCGCTACCGTCAGCGCGGCAACGGGCCGCAAAACCTCCTCCGGATCGTTGAGGGCAAAGACCGTCACGCGGTCCGGCAAACCCCAAAAGGTCGCGCCCGGGGCGTGGGCGAGGACAAAGTGTTCCGGCGTCGACATAACGGCGCGCACGAAGCCGGGATAGACCCGCCTGCCCGCCTCGACCGGTGCCTCCGGATCGCTGAAATCGATCTCCGCGAGCAGGACATGCGGCGTGTAGATGAAGTCCGCCGGACGGTCGGGATCATCCCATGGACCGCCAAGCTCCTCTTCGCCGTAAAACATGTTGGAAAGCATGAGACGGCGACCGACGAGGCGTGTTTCGCGCACCATTCCGCGCACCGTGACAGTACGCACGATAACGGGGTCGCCCGCCTCCGGCGTTTCCACGACATGGATGTCCGTGTCGCTCTCCCAGCCCCGTGCCCGCGACGCGAGCAGGAGCACATGCCCGGAGTCGAGGACGAACATTTGTTCACCCGCGAACGGCAGGCTCAGGCTCCCGGTCATCACCGGATCGGCCGGATCACTCAGATCGAAGACCTGCAAACCCCGCATCTGGTTGAAGAAATACAAACGGCTGCCCACCAATCGCCAGATGTCGGGCTCCTCCACGGTGGTCTCGCTGCCTTCGTGCGGAGCGCCGTCCCGTCCGCCTGCGTCGGGCGACTCGATGCCGCCGAGCGACACCATCGGAACATAATCCGCTTCCGTGCCCCAGTCGACAAAGCTGTGCCGCGCCACACGGAGCGCGCTCAGCGGCGCGGGCGCAGTGTGTGTCATCAAGCGGAAGCGCTCCAGCGGCACATCCCCCGGCACACGGAATTTCACCGTTCCCCCGGATCCGTCCACGTAGGCGACGGAAAGCACCGTCCACCGGCCCGTCGCCTCGTCGAGCATTTCAAGGCGCACGCGGTGTACGCCCTCCTCGACATCCACCAACAAAGCGTCCTGCGGCGGCCCGCCTTCGCCGATTACACAAGTCACGGCAAACAACAGACCCGCGATCCAAAGAAAATGAAGACGTGAAAGCGATTTCATGGCATGTATCCTTTCCTTAAAGCGACATCCATAAACCTACCCCGCAATCCCGCTCATGGCGAGCAAAAACGCCTCACAACACCTCCGTGATTCCACCGATCACACCCGCCTGCAAAGGGAGTCGGCATCGGAAGATGGATTCACGGTCCGGTGGGATTTGCGGCGGATCGCTGGTGATTGGTTTCGAAGCTCAAAAAAAGGGCCACCGCCAGCAACGGCAGCAGACTGAGCGCGATCCCCGTCGCGGTAATGGGAATGACGCCGCCGTTCACCGGCCGCCCTCCCCCGGGTCCCGCTCACTTCGCGGAACAACTCCCGCAGGCGCAGCCGGCCCTCCGCGAGCACACGCCTGCCTTCCGCCGTGATCACATACTCGCGCCGCTTCGTGCCGGCCGTCTCCGCCGCGGCGCGCACCTCGCCGCGTCACCTGTCGTGCCACATCCAGCGCAGCAGTTCGCGGAAGCCGGGGGTCTTGCCGGTGGAAAGGATGCCGATGCGGAAGACGCGGCTCGCCAGCCATACGCACAGCCACCCGAAGGCAAGATTCGCGGCCACGGCGGTTCCCAACTGCCAGAGAGGCGGAGTCGGCGGGATGGCGAGGCGCATCGTCATCATCATCGGCGAAAACGGCGGAATCATGGACAACGCGACAGCCGCACCGCTGTCCGGTGCCTGGACCATCACAACCGCAAGGATCATGGGCGCGACCAGCACGATAACGACCGCTCCGGCGAAATTCTGCGCGTCCTTGAGGTCTTGGCAGGCCGCGCTCACCCCGCCGAACATTGCACCGAAGGCGAGGAGACCGAGGAGCAGGAAGACGATGAACCCGAGATAGAGCCCCGGTTGCGCATAACCCGCGGCATCAAAGTAGCGCAGGCTAAGACCGAGGGAGAGCAGGTAGGCGAGCGAAAACGTGACCCCGACAAGCATTCCTCCGAGCAGCTTTCCGGCAAAGAGCTGGAAAGGGGTGACGTTCGAGAGAAGCACCTCCGAGATGCGGTACATCTTCTCCTCGATCACCGAATTGAGGAGGATCGGTGTCGCCATTTGGATCGAAAAGAACATCAGCAGCACGACGCCCAGCGGTACGAGAAAGGCCAACTCGGTCAGGTCGTCGCGGAATTGCACCTGCCCGTCCGCGCCTAGCTCAGGGAGGCGTTTTCGCTCCATCGAGGGGTGGCTCATCATCGCGCGGACCTCGCGCTCCTCGAGCCCCGCCGCCGCAAAGCGCAGGCGCTCCGTCGCGCGCTCCAATTCCCGCCGCAGCCATGTCGGGAAATCCACTTCCGTGGGACGGTCGGAAAAATAGCGAAGCGAATCTTCCCCGCGCCGCCCCGCCCGCTCCACATACGCGGGCCCGATCTCGAGCACGGCAAAAAGTTCTCCTGCCCGCACGCGGTCCGCCAAGTCCACGAGCTGCTCTTCCGTGCGGCCACCGCGCGGCTCCACTCGCTCAATGAAATACTTCGGCGCCACCTGCCGCCCGTCCCGGAAGACGCTGCTTCCGCTGTTGCGGCGCTGCGCCGCCTCTTCCAGCGGCTCCGCCAATGCCCCGGTGCGGTCGACCACGGCCACCCGCCGATCCTCAAGGTCCGCCTTGTCGCCGATCCACACCATCGCCACCGCCATTCCGCCGTAGATAACAATCGGTATCAACAAGCCGATGATAAACGATTTCGTCACGACCACACGCCGGTACTCCTCCAGCGCAACGGTTGAGATCTTGCGCCACATCATGATGCCGCCTCCCCGCTTCCCAGCGTCGCCAACTCTTCCGGCTCCGGCCGGGCAATGCGCACAAAGATATCATGCAAGGTCGGGTAGATCCGCTCGAAACGCGTCACGCCGCCCGCTTCCAGCGCCGCCCGAAGCAGACGCGAAACGTCGCCCTCCGCGCGGAATTCGTAGCCGCCGGAACGCTCCCGAATTGCACCAACACCCGGAACCCCTTGTGGATTCCACGCATTGCCGGGCTCCAAGTCGATTCGCACCATGTCCGCGCCGTATTCCTCCCGGATGGACCCGACCGTGCCGTCGAGAACTTTCTTCCCGCGGTAAATCATGAGCACACGGTCGCACATCTGCTCCGCCATGTGCATGTCGTGGGTCGAAAAAATCACCGTCGTCCCCTCCCGCCGCAGCTCGAACACAATCGAGCGCAGAAGGTCCATGTTCACCGGATCGAGCCCCGAGAAAGGTTCGTCGAGGATCAGCAACCGTGGCTTCGCCATGACGGAAGCGGCAAACTGCACCTTCTGCGTCATGCCCTTCGAGAGGGTCTCCGTCTTCTCCCGCGCCCAATCCGTCAGCTCGAAGCGCTCCAGCCAAGCGTCCGCCGCGCGTGCCGCTTCCCGCCGCCGCAGCCCCTTCATGAGCCCGAAATAAATCAACTGCCGTCGCACCGGTATTTTCCGGTAAAGCCCGCGCTCCTCCGGCAGGTAGGCAATGGACGCTCCTGACGGTCCGCCAACCCCTTGCCCGAGCACCTCAACACGTCCGGTGTCCGGCAAAATCATGCGTAGGATAAGACGCAACGTCGTGGTCTTGCCCGACCCGTTCGGCCCAATGAATCCATAAACGCTTCCTTCCGGAATCTCCAAATCGAGATCCTCCACCGCCCGATGCTCCCGGAAGGACTTTGAGACACCCGTCAAGCGCACGGCGGATTCCATAAGCGCCCAGCAAACCGCATCTGCCCCCGCCGTCAACGCCGCACCTCCGAATCCCCGTCAACCGCCGTCTGGAAATGGCCAGGTTTTCGGCTAATGCTTGACCGCGCATCAACGCGTGCGCCCCTGCCGCGGTGCGGAGCCGCCTTGCCCCTCCCGTGCCCGTCGCGAAAACTCCGCACTTCCGATAAGAAGAACTCCCCCCGCAAGCGCTACGGCTTCGGGCGAAGCCTACAGCAACCCAAAGCCGTCTTCCGGAAAATCCGGCGCGCCGTAGAGGGCACGCGGTTCATTGACGGTGCGGAAGATGGCTTCCGCGGTCTTGGGGCCGATGCCCTCCACCGCCTTCAATTCCTCCGGCCCGGCGGAAAGGCACGCACTCACTGAGCCGAAGTGATCGAGCAGGCGCAACGCCCGGTCGCGGCCCACGCCGGGCAACGCCTGCAAGAGACGCTGCTGCCGCGTACGGAGCCGCTTGGCCTTGGCGATGCGGTAGGCCGGGGCGGCGTCGCCGCGCAAACGCATGCGCTGGCGGCCTGCATAGACCATGATGCGCGCCGCCTCCTCCGCGTCGAGCGCCCGGAAAACCGGCAGATCAAAAACCATCATGAGCGTAACCAACGCCCCTTGGAGCGCTTCGCGCCGCACGCCGAGGTCCCGCCAATGCGACGCAGTGCCTTCAAGGAGGTAGGCCGGACGGAAGGGGGTTCCCAAAAGACGGCCTGCCTGTGCGAAAAGCCGTCCGTCGAGCAGGGAGCGGGCAAAGTCCGCTGCCGTCTTCCTTTCGAAGAGGAACCCGTCGTCCACAAGGTAATCCCCCGCCGTCATGCGCTCCCAACGCAGTTCGACAGCTTCCATCGCCCCGAGAGCGCGGAAAACAGCGCTCCCGCGTTCGCGGTCGTCCGCCGTCACCCTCAATGTTTCCCCCGTCATTGCACCGCAGCATGGCAGCCTGCACCCCGTCCCGCCAGCACAAGACGGAAAAAAACATCCGCTCAGGCGAGAAAACCCCTTGACGCCCTTGTCGGCACGGCCTTTTTCTCATGGTTTCTTTATACGGCAAAGGGGTAGTAGCTCAGTTGGTTAGAGCGCCTGCCTGTCACGCAGGAGGCCGCGGGTTCAAGTCCCGTCTATCCCGCCACCTTTCCAAAGCCCGCAAGTTCAAGGACTTGCGGGTTTTCTTTTACCCTCATTCATGGGTTGCTACGGACACACTACAACCACATGAAGCCATGTCACCACCGCCGAAAATAACGAGGTGCGGGCTTCGGCACGGCACCGCCGGACGGCTTCGAGGTGGGCAACAGTGGATGGGCTTCGAGGTGGACGCGCGGGGCGGACGGTGACGGTTTCGAGGTCGGCCCCGCCGGGCGGATGGAACGGCTCACATGCCGCGCGGTATGATCGGCAAAATGAATTCTACTTTGTTGGGACAGGAGGGTCTGTCTCCGGGTTTGGGTTGCCGCCGTTGCTGCTTCAGGGCAGGCTTCTCTGCTTCGCAAGGGCTCCCCGCACTGAGGAAAGCGAGAACCCGTCCGCGCGGGGAGGAATACGATGGCGCGAACCTCCAGCCGGTCTGCTCCCCCCGACGGTCGTCCCGGACCCTTTCGGCCCGCACTGGAAAGCCCGCT
>SKLD01000132.1 GCA_007123395.1 Opitutales bacterium | reverse complement strand
TTTCCGTCTCGAGGACGTTCAGAAAAGCCCCGCCCGGTTCGATGAGAAGAAGATGGACCACATTAACTTCGAGCACCTCAAGCGGCTCCCGACCGAGAGTTACGCATGGTGCGCCCGGCCCGTTCTCACCGCCGCTGGTGTGGCGGGTGACGATGTCGATGAAGATTACCTCCAGCGCGTCCTTGCCCTTTGTCAGGAGAAAGTCGACAGCCTCGCCAACCTGCCGGACTTTTGCGCCTATTTCTTCACCGGTGACTACCGCGAGGACGAAAAGGCGCGCAAGAAGACGCTCGGCAAGCCCGACGCCGCCCAAACGCTCGCGGAAGTGACGGAGGCCCTCGAAGCCGTGCCCGCCGCCGATTGGAATGCCCCCGCCCTCGGCGCTGCCTTCGAGTCCCTCGCCGCCGCCAAGGAGAAGAAGCCCTTCGCGTGGTGGCCGCTCACGCGCTTTGCTGTCAGCGGCGTTTCCGCCGGCCCCGATTTCCTGCCCATGCTCGAAGTCCTCGGGCGCGAACGTGTCCTCGCCCGCCTCCACCGCTTGGTTCCGCAGTCCTAGCCGGGGCAGCCTCCTTGAGGTCGGGAAACGGCGCCGGTCGTTGCCGTTTTCCGTTGTTTTCCGCGGCGGGAGGTTCGAAACTCCGCGCCCGTAAACAGCCATGATCGATCCGATTTATTTCATTCAGGATCTTGCCGTGATTCTCATCTCGGCAGCCGTCTTCGGCTACCTCTGCGGTCGGGTGGGGCTGTCGCCGGTGGTCGGCTATCTCGTGGCTGGTCTGGTCGTCGGCACACCGGAGATCACGGTGCCTTATGTCACGGATCCCGCCCGCCTCAAGGTGATCGCGCAGTTGGGCGTTGTCTTCCTCATGTTTTCCATCGGCCTGCAGTTCCAACTGCGCAAGGTCCGCGAGTTGGGAGGGCGCATCGTTTTGGCAACGGCGTTGCTCGCTGTTCTCGTGTTGACGATGGCACGCGGGACGGCCGACTTGCTCGCCCTCTCCGGGGTCGCCGGCCTTTGCCTCGCGGCGGTCTTTATGAACAGCAGCTCCGCTATCATCGGCAAAGTGATTGGCGACGAGGGGCTGGGGCACGAGCGCTACGGGCAGGTGGCGCTCGGCATCACACTCATGGAGGACATCGTCTCGGTGGTCATGCTGGCCGTCCTCGGGTCGTACCTTGTGATCGAGGCGGAGCGCGCGCAGCAGTCGCCCGTCGGCATCATTCTTATGCTGACGGGCTTCGCCGTCTTTGTTCTGATTGTCGGCCTACTGGTCGTTCCGAGGATTTTACGGCGGATCGGACGCGCCGGGCAGGCCGACCTCGCGAGCATCTTTGTCGCGGGGTCTCTCCTCACGCTCGCCCTGATCGCCGTGCGGGCCGGTTACTCGCTGGCCCTCGGCGCGTTCCTCTTCGGCATGATCGTCGCAGAGACGTCGCAGCGCGCGTGGATCGAGCGCAACTTCCGTGGGCTGAAGGACGTGTTTCTAACCGTCTTCTTTGTGACCATCGGCATGACGATCGAGGTGCAGGCCATTCCCGGCGCCCTCAAGTGGATCCTCCTCGGCACCGCCGGAGCGCTTGTCGGCCGCAGCGCGGCGGCGTTTGTCGCGCTTGTCGCCGTGGGTGAGCGCCCGCGGCAGGCCATGCAGTCGGCCCTCTGTCTCACGCCGATCGGGGAGTTCTCTTTTATCATCGCGGGAATCGCCGTGGCGGGAGGGATCTTCTCCGAAACGTTTCAGGTCGCGGTTGTCGGCACGGCCCTGCTCACGAGCATGGTGTCGCCGCTGCTGGCGAAAAACGCGCCGCGCCTGACGGCATTTCTGGCCGAGGGACGGCACCCGCGCCTGGACCAGTGGCACGCCGTCTACGCGGGCCTTTGGAGGGGAGGGGGCACATCGCGGTCGTCCGCTTTCTGGCGACTCTTTAATGTGCGTATCGCGCAAGTGGTGTTGGAGAGCATATTCGTTCTCATGGTCTTGGTATTTGCCGAATCCGTCTTGCATTGGCTGCTCGCCGCCGTGTCACCCCCCGACTTGTTTCCGGAGGGGTTTGTCGTTGTCGTCTTTTGGGTCGGTGTGTGCGTCCTCTGCCTCATACCCCTTGTCGCCATCTGGCGGAATCTCGCCGCCATGGCCATGATTCTCGAGAATGCCCGCGGCCGCGGCACTGTGCGCGGGAGAATTCTCGCCGCAGTCTTCCGCTTCGGGTTTTTCGCGGTCCTCGCCATATCCATCTGGAATTTGTTGCCCGACGGAACAACCCGCCTTTGGATCCTCGCCGCTGTCGCCGCTCTAACGGTCTTCTTCGTCGCGGCGGGGTGGCGGAGCATGGTGCAGTGGCACAGCCGCGTCGAGGTCGCCCTCAAGGAAAACCTCGCGAACGGCGGCGGGGCAGGGGCGCGGCGCCTTTTTGAGGGGCATCGGGAAGACGAATGGAAGCTCAATATTGAGGAATATACTTTGCCGGATGACACGGCTTTGGGCGGACTGTCTCTGCGCGACTGCAATTTGCGCGCGCGCACGGGATGTTCCCTCGTCGGCATAGAGCGGCATGGCTACGCTCTGCGGTCCATCGGGCCGGAGACACAGTTGTTTCCCGGCGACGAGTTGCTCCTCCTCGGCTCGCGCCCGCAGATCGCCGCCGCGCGCCGCTTTCTCGGCGGATACGCCCAGACCTCATATGAAGATTCGACGCGGCAGCGGGACCTCGTTTTGGAGTCGATTGTCATCCCGGAGAGCGACGCCGCGGCGGGTCGCACGCTCGCGGAGCTGGACTGGTCGGGGCGCTACGACGTGCAGGTCGTCGCTTTGCGTCGAAACGGTAGTGTGGATCTCTCCGTCGATGGCTCCACTTGTATCGAAGCAGGCGATACACTCCTTCTCATGGGACGTTCCGACCGAATTAATGCCCTTGCCGAGGAATGAATCCCGCCGTCGAAACGCTACCCGAGGGGCTGGTCGAACCCATCGAGGCATTCATGGTCTTCCTCGAACTGGAGCGCGGGCTCTCGCGGCACACCGTTGAAGGCTACGAGCGCGACCTTATGCAGTGCGCGCGCCACGCCGTCCGGCGCGGGCGCGCATCGTGGGCGGAGGTCGATGCCGGTGACTGCCGCGACTGGCTTGGTTCGCTTACCGACCGCGAATACACGCCCGCCAGCCTCGCCCGCAAGCTCTGCGCCCTGCGCGCCTTTGCCCGCTTCCTCGCGCGCGAGCGCCGGCGCGAGACGGATTTCACCGAGTTGCTCGACGCTCCCAAGCTTATGCGCCGCCTGCCCGGTACGCTCACGCCCGAGGAGGTCGGGCGCCTCCTCGACGCTCCGAGCCGTTTTTCCCCCCAAGGTCTGCGCGACCGTGCCTTTCTCGAACTTTTCTACAGCTCCGGTCTGCGTGTGAGCGAACTCTGCAATCTGCAATTGCAGGAGATCGACCTCGAAGAAGGCTACGTCCGCGTCGTCGCGGGCAAGCGCGCCAAGGACCGCATCGTGCCGGTGGGTTCAAAGGCCGTCGCGGCGCTCCGCGACTACCTGTCCTCCGCCGGACGTCCGCATTTTGTGCGAGCCAAGACAGGCGGGGCGGTTTTTCTCAGCAACCGCGGCGCGCCCATTTCGCGCAAGACGGTGTGGCACTGGATCCGCCGATACGCTGAGCGCGCGGGGATCGACAAGCCGGTCAAGCCCCACCTCCTGCGCCACTCCTTCGCCACCCACCTGCTCAGCAACGGCGCCGACCTCCGTGCCATCCAGGATATGCTCGGCCACGCCGACATCGCCACCACCGAGATTTACACGAAAGTGGATGCCGAACGCCTTCTCGACACCCATGCCCGCTACCATCCGAGAAACCGACTCGATGGGTAAATCCGAAGCCGCGCTTGCTGAATCATGAGCTTGCCCGGCCGCAGTCGTCACCTTCGTCCGCGCCGGACGCGGCGGCTGCGGTTCGACTGGGAATGGCTGCCCGCTGCTTCGAACCGGCGGCTGCGGTCACGGTCCGGCTCCGGTCTGGCAATGGCGAAGGGGTGGTCGGGGATGATTGGCACGTCGATGCGGATGAGCCGCTCGATGTCGCGCAGCCACGGACGTTCCTCCGGATCGCAGAAGGCGATGGCCTTGCCGTCGGCACCGGCGCGGGCGGTGCGCCCGATACGATGCACATAGGACTCCGGTTCGTTCGGAATATCGTAGTTGATGACGAGGGAGATGCCTTTGACGTCGATCCCGCGTGCCGCGATGTCGGTGGCGACAAGGACGCGGACGCGCCCTTCGCGGAACTGCGTGAGCGCCCGTTCGCGCGCGCTTTGTGATTTGTTGCCGTGAATGGCTTCGGCACGGGTGCCGGTTTGCCCGAGTTGCTTCACCAGCTTGTTTGCTCCGTGCTTCGTGCGCGAGAAAACGAGGACAAGGCCGTCGCGGTGCTCGTTGATGGTGTGGGCGAGCAGGCGCGTCTTGTCGCGCCGGTCGACGTGACAGACGTGCTGCGCGATGCGTTCGGCGGGGGAGGCGACGGGCGCGACCTCCACCTTCACAGGGTCGCGCAGGAGGCGGTCCGCAATCTCCATGATGGGACGCGGCATCGTGGCGGAAAAAAGGAGCGACTGGCGCTTTGGCGGCAGCTTGGCAATGACGCGTTTCACGTCCGGGGCGAAGCCCATGTCGAGCATTCGGTCGGCTTCGTCGAGGACGAAAACCTCAACCGCATCGAAATCGATGTAACCCTGCCGGGCGAGATCGAGGAGGCGACCCGGGGTGGCCACGACGATGTCGACGCCGTTGCGCAGAGCGCGCGTCTGCGGCGTTTGGCCCACGCCGCCGAAGATCACGGTGTGGCGGAGGCGGAGGTTCTTGCCGTAGGTTTCGAAGCTCTCGCCGATCTGTGCGGCGAGTTCCCGCGTGGGTGTGAGGACGAGAACGCGTGGCTTGTGCGGCACGCGCGTTTTCGGTCGGTCGGCGAGCCGCTGCAGGATGGGCAGCGCAAAGGCGGCCGTCTTGCCTGTGCCCGTCTGGGCGCAGCCCATAAGGTCGCGGCCCTCAAGCAGGTGCGGAATGGCCCGCGCTTGGATAGGCGAGGGCGTCGTGTATTTCTTGTCAGCAAGCGCGCGCTGAATGGGTTCGGCGAGCTTGAGCGCGGCGAAAGTTGTTGTCGGTGTCATGTGTGTCTGGGTACACACCGGTCTCGCCATGGGGCGGGTCCGGGCGTCTTATTGTCACAGCGCGAATGCGCCGGGGATCTTTACGGGTTCGATGAATGAGAGTGCCTCTGAACAGTCTCTCATCGAAAAGACGCCCGAAGGGCCGGGCGCGTCACGCATTCGCATGAAACAGGAGATGCCTCGCCCGCAAAACAATCCGCAACCTCTCACCGCTTCTTCCGCAACGCAAGGGGGAAATGCGGTGGTCCTTCACAAACTTCGCCGGGCACGGATGCCGCCCAACTGTGAGGACAGAACACCCGCCTGCCCGGGAACCGTAATTTTTCGTTCTCTGCCCCTCCGGCCAAACGACGTTATTTTGGCCGCAAGCCACGCCCTCATTGGGTTTAGTGTTAAAGCTTTAAAAATCTTGAAAAAGGGTTGCGCGGGGTGCTTCACTGGGAGCGTTTTGAAAACCCGAAGACCCAGTTGCCCGCTTCGTCCCGCCTGTTTGCCCGCTCGGGGCGCATCCGGGCACTCCATCCTGAACCCGATTTTTTTCGGAACCACCGGCCTGTCCGAGGCGACGGGCCGGCGGGCTCCTCCAAACCCAAACAACGAATACAAAAACAAAAGGTCATAGCTATGATACGAACCAAACAACTCCTCACCTCCGCCCTCGCCCTCGGTCTCCTGCCGGCCTTGGCCAGCGCACAATCAATCCTCATCGATTTTCAGAACGCGACTGCGGATCCGGCGGGTA
>SKLD01000359.1 GCA_007123395.1 Opitutales bacterium | reverse complement strand
CTGATCGCGGCCTACATCGACTTGAACGCGGTGCGGGCGGGTTTGGCGGATCTGCCGGAGAACTACCGCTGGTGCGGCTACACGGAAGCGCTGGCGGGCAAGGAAGAACTGTGTTGCGCGCTCTGTGCCTGCTTCCCGGCGGCGAAGACCCCCGCAGAGGCGCTTGCACGCTACCGTCTGCTGATGCTCGGAAAGGGAGCGGGGGCGAAAGGCGACGGCACGGGGGCGCGGATCGACCCGGAAGCGTTGCTGGAGGCGGTGAAGAACGGCGGGGAGCTGCAGCCGCATGAGCTGCTGCGGCTGCGCGCGCGGTTTCTGACGGAGGGCCGGGCGCTGGGAACGCGCGACTGGCTGGAAGACGGCGAAGGCGCGCGGGCTCTCGCCATGCTGAAGCGACCGCCGCCGTGCCGGCCCGTGGAGATCCTCGACGATTTGGACTTGGCGGTGGCGCGTTCACGGGCGAGATACCGGGCGGTCGAAAATCCGCGGAAGTGATCTATCCCACACTTTGCGGTCGCCCTACCGGCGTAGTTCCAAAAAAGTAGAATCAGCATGTCATTCATACGCAACGCCCGCCGCCTTGCCGTTGTTTTCGGCGACCAGCTCGATATCGACAGTCCGGTGCTCGCCGCCTTGGACAAGCGCCGCGACGCCGTATTCATGGCGGAGGCCGACGGCGAAGCCAAACACGTTTGGTCGTCGAAGATGCGTATTGCGGTCTTTTTCGCCGCCATGCGGCACTTTGCGGAAACACTGCGCAGCGAGGGCTACCGCGTGGTCTACGATGCTCTTGAGGCAGACAGCCCGAAGCGCTCCTTTTCCGATGTCCTGGGCGAAAATGTGGAACGGCTCGAGCCGGAGACCATCCATGTCGTCGAGCCCGGGGAGTGGCGCGTGCGGCGGGGCATGGAGAAGCTGTGCAAAGAACTCGATGTGCCCCTGCGCATCGAGGCGGACACGCACTTTCTGTGTTCAGCGGATGATTTCCGGAAATGGGCGGAGGGGCGCAAGTCGGTCCGCATGGAATACTTCTACCGCGAGATGCGCCGCCGTCACGGCATTCTCCTTGACGACAATGGCAAGCCCGTCGGCGGCGACTGGAATTACGACAAGGACAACCGCGGGAGCTTCGGCAAAGAAGGCCCTGGCGACGATCTGCCCGTGCCCCCGCGCTTCCGGCCCGACAAGACGACCCGCGCCGTCCTCGACCTTGTTAACACGCGCTTCGCCGACCATCCCGGCGCGTGCAACGAATTCGCGTGGCCGGTGACCCGCAAGGACGCGCTGGCGGCCCTCGATGCCTTCATCCGCGACCGCCTCCCGCTCTTCGGCGACTTCCAGGACGCGATGTGGTCGGACGAACCCTTCCTCTACCACTCGCTCCTCTCGGCGGCGCTCAACCTCAAGCTGCTCCGCCCGATGGAAGTGATCCGCGCGGCGGAGAAGGCCTACGCCGACGGCACCGCCCCCCTCAACGCGGTCGAGGGCTTCATCCGCCAGATCCTCGGCTGGCGCGAGTATGTGCGCGGCGTCTACTGGTGGAAGATGCCCGGTTACCTCGACGGCAACGCCCTCGACGCCGACGCCGACCTGCCCGACTTCTACTGGACGGGCGAGACCGACCTCGCCTGCCTCCGTGCCGCCGTCGGGCAGACGCTGCGCCACGGCTACGCCCACCACATCCAGCGGCTCATGGTCACGGGGCTCTACGCGCTCCTCCTCGGCGTGCGCCCGCGCGACGTGCACGAGTGGTATTTGGCCGTTTACGTTGACGCCGTGGAGTGGGTCGAGGTGCCCAACACGCTCGGCATGTCACAATACGCCGACGGCGGGCTCATGGCCTCCAAGCCCTACGCCGCGACCGGCAAATACATCCAGCGCATGAGCAACTACTGCGCCTCCTGCCCGAAGAACCCCACCAAGGCAACGGGCGACGATGCCTGTCCCTTCACAACACTCTACTGGGACTTCCTCCTCCGCAACGAAGAGCGCCTGCGCGGCAACCAGCGCATGTCCCTGCAACTGCGCAACCTTGAACGCCTCTCCAAAGACCGACGCAAGACCATCCGTGAAACGGCCGCCCGGCTGCGCGGGAAGTAGCTGCACCAATGCAACGCCTTGCGTTCTCTACTCTCCCTTCGATGCAGATGTTTTTGATCTTTCACGGTTGACTCTCGGATGGCTTTTTCTCTGGTGGAAGGGGTAATGCAGCAAGATACGGTCGAAAAGCGACTGATCCCAATAGCCCGCTTGCAGACACTGAATGCCGATCCTTCCGCTTCGGCAGACGCCATGGCACGTGCCTTGGGGACGGACGCGGACTCCCCTGAGTTGTGGAGCTGCCTCGTTTGGGCGAAGCTTTTGTTGAGAGACAGCGACGGAGCACTGGAATCGCTGGTCCGGGCGGAAGCCTGCGGGGCGGACCGAGAGGAAGCCGAATGGCAGGAGCACGGTATCCTCTGGCGGGCTCTACGGGCGTCCGCGCTGTATGTATCAGGAGAGCGCAAGGCGGCGGCGGCCCTCGCGGAGGCGACGCTTTGCGAGGCTGTGCGGCACGGTTTGGCGGAGGCAGTCGGCCGTTGCGAACTGGTTCTCGGCAACTACAAGACGTTTCACGGTGACTCCGCCGAGGCGGAGCAACACCTCGCCGCCGCGAAGGAGCGGTTCAAAGCCCTCGGCGACGAAAGGATCTGGGTCATCGCGGAACTAAATGCGCTCATCTGCGTATTCAACCGGGGTGCCTGCATGGAGATCATCGAGCGTGCGATGAGCCTGACACGTCACAACGAAATCCGGCGTAACCCGGATCTGCGTGCGGTTGTGACATCGCATCTTGCCATGGCGTATGGCAGTCTCGGGGAGGACGAGGAGAGCCTGAAATACCGGCATGAGAGTCTGCGTTTGTGTGAATCGATCCCGCGTTCTCCCGGCCTCGGCATCGGATGCTTTTGTTTGTCGCACACATACAACGCTTTGGGCAATTTCGAGCAGGCCCGGTTCTTCCTCGCAAAGCTCTTCCGCCTACCGCAGGAGTGCCTCGAGCCCGGTCTCCTCACGGCGGGGCGGCTTCTTGAAGCGACCGTGGCTCTTGAGGCGGGAGACGCGGTCGCGGCCCGCGTATTGGCAGACGCGGTGGATCCCTGCGCGGACCCGCACTGCCGGGTACAGATCCGCGTGGACCATGCGGTGCTTCGCATGCGTCTTTTCGCCGCTGAGCAGAATCCCGGTGAAGCTGTCGACGCAGGGCTGGAAGGGTACCGTCTCGCCGTCGACTCCGGGAATGATCAGAAACTCATCGAACTGCTCGAATATTTGGGGGATGTTTTGCGTGCATTTCCGGGGGCGGTGCCGCAGGTGGCGAAGCGCGTCCGGACGGTATTAAATGAGCGGATTCAGGATGCGCCGGGCGAAACCGGGGAGGAGCTGGCGACGCACGTCTACGCGGCGGCTGTGGCACGGGCAGCGGAGGCGTGTAACCGCACAGCCTGCCGGTTGCGGCGTAAGCTGGGACGTGCGCTTGCCGCGCAGGGTCGGCACGCTGAGGCCTGTGCGGAGTTTGAGCGGTGTTTAGATGATACGGAAGAGGCAACCCGCCGGAGTGATTCCCGCACACGTGCGCTGCTCAAATTGCGGTTTGAAGCCGACCTCGACCGGATCGAAAATGAACGAATGGTGAAAGAGAACGAGGCGCTCCAGCATGAAGTGGCGCGCCGCCGTGAAACAGAGTCCGCCCTGCGGCGTATCGACGAAGAGAAAAACGCTCTCTTGCGCATCGTGGCGCACGATCTTCGTTCTCCCGCTGCCGCGATCCGGTCCATGGTCGACATCCTCGACGATCCCGACATCGATTCGGCGTCGCGCGCGGAGTGGCTTACCGAAATCCGCGATACTTCCGAGGGGATGATGGACCTTGTGGCCAACCTTCTCGATCTGGAGCGGTTGCGCTCCGGCGGTTCGGGCCCCCCTTTGGAAACCGTCGATCTCGCCCAGGTCCTCGGCGACGTGGCGCGGGCGGGCACCCCGCACGCCATCCGCAAAGACATCAGGATTGAGGCTGTTCCGCCGACGGAGGCGTTGATCGTGCGCGCCGATGCCAAGGGACTGCGCCAATGCGCCCGCAACCTCCTTTCGAATGCGCTCAAATTCTCGCCGCCGGGCAAGCGCGTGCGGCTGCGTGCGGAGCCCGGTGAAAGCGGTGCCGACGCTTCCCTTCTCGTCGAAGACGAAGGGCCGGGCGTCGCACCTGCGGACGTGCCCAGATTATTCACCCCCTTTACGCGGCTATCCGCTCAGCCCACCGCCGGAGAATCCTCCTCCGGCATCGGCCTGAGCATTGTCAAGAAACTCATGGAGCGCATGGGCGGCGAAATCTTCTACCGCCACCGCGACGGCGGCGGCGCGGTCTTCGGGTTGCGCCTGCCGAAGGCGTGATTGACGTGCCCGGAAGCGGCGGATCGCAGCCCCAACCGCATCACGGCTCGAAAAACGTGTCGGTGCGGGCGGTCGGGGCGGGGTGGATGCCGAGGAGGGCGCAGACGGTGGCGTGGATTTGGAGGAGGGAGATTTCGCCGAGGTCAACGCCGCCGAGCGGTTCGGGCCAGCGCTGCATAAAGAGGACGGTGTTCATCTCCGGGTGGGCGCGGGGATCGTATCCGTGGGCGCCGAAGAAGCGGCCCGTGTCTGCCGCGCGCTGAATCATACCGTCGCCGTCGTGGCGAAAGAAGGCGTAGGGCACGGGTACGGTGGCGACGAGATCGCCCGTGCGGTAGGGGTGGTTGTAGCGCCACTCCGCGGGGAGGGTCTCGCGCGTGTAGACGGTGATGGGTTCGCTTGCGGCGAGATCGCGCTTCACGGCGAATTTGACCTCTGCGCGCTCGGCGGGATCGTCGATGTCGTCGAAAAAGAAGTGCGCGAGAGAGGATGTGCTGACGGTGCGCACCCGCTCATTGATCGCTGGTCCCTTGCGCAGGTCGATATGGTATTCCACGGGGGCCATGCCGTGGTCGGAGGTGATGATGACGTAGAGCGTATCCTCCGGGCCGGCGGTCCGCTCCCAGAGAGAGCGCACGCGTTCCGTCGTTTGCCGCATGAGGGTATCCAACTCTTCCATACGGTCGTCGACGAGGGCGCTGTCCGGACCGCCGCGATGGCCCTCTTTGTCGGGGGACTCAGCGTAGGCGAGGACAAAGCGCAGGGGCTCCGGGTCGTCGTCGCTTTCCCATGTGTCGAGAACACGTGCGATGCGTTCTTCATCGGAAATTCCGCGGGTGTAGCTCTCGCCGAAGTAGGCGGTCGGGTGGGGTCCGGTCTGGTTGTGGGCGTTGACCCAGTCGAAGACGAGGGTGCGCACGCCCTGACGGGTGGCCGTGGTCCAGAAGGGCTCGGCTTCGAGCAGCGCTTGGTCGCCCGCGTAGCGGTGGAACTGCTGCGTGCGGGAGTCGTAGAACGAGTTGAGGGTGATGCCGTGTATCTCCGCTTTCGTTCCCGTTGAGATGGATACATGGCTGGTGAAGGTCACGCTCGGAAAGACGGCGATCGTCTCCATGGAGTGAGCGCCTTCGATGGTCAGCTCGTCGAAGAACGGCGTTTCGGCGCGCTCGAAATAGTCAGCGCGGATACCGTCGAGGCTGATGAGGAAGACGGTTGCCCGCCCTTCGTCGGCAGCGGCCGAGGGCGTCGCCCAAACGGCGAGAAACGCGAGAAGGATCAAAACTCGCCGGAGCGAAAATAGCCGGAATGCAAAGTTCATTTTCTCAGGACGGTAGGGCAAAGCGGGGTCGCTGCAATACCGGCAGCGGAAAAGACGACCCGAGAACGTCGCGCGGCGGCTAAATCGGACCGTCGGCTTCAGCCGATGCCCGCGGATGAGTGCCGCGTTCCCGCCGTATCGACGGCT
>SKLD01000539.1 GCA_007123395.1 Opitutales bacterium | reverse complement strand
TTCAACCGCCCAATCCACCTGGATGTCCGCCGCCAGAGCCCGGACTCCCGCCACGGCGCGATCCGCAACGTGATCATAAGCCAAGTGGTCGCCCGCACGGACGGGCGTATCCTCATGACCTCGGAAGACCCGGAAGGGCTGGAGAACATCGTCCTGCGCGACATCCGGCTCGTCTGCCCTGTGCTCGACGATCCGTCGGCGGGGAGCGACCCGGCCGTGGGCGGTACCCAGTTTTCCAACAGTTGCCTCGACGCCCGCGCCGCCAAAGCAGCGGTCGTCGTCGAAAACGCGCGCGGCCTTGTCCTTGAGAACGTCTCCGTGCAGTGGCCCGACGGGCGCGGCACGGACGGCTGGAATCCGCCGCTCAAAGCCGCCAACGGGACAACCAAGCTGTTCAAGCGGAGCGAGTTCGCATCCTCGGGCGAGCCCGCGTTTCATTTCCTGTGGGCGCGCAGCCTCTCCGGCGGCTACGGGCACTGCCCGGCGGCGGCGGCATCATCGCCGGAAATCCCGCTGTTCGTGCTCGAAAACTGCGAAGGCTGGGCTTGGCGGGAGTAAGGGCGGGTCTCAGGACTCCGGGGCAAACGGCGCCTCGATCCAGCCGGGCTCCTCGTCATACAGGAAGAAGAGGCGGTAGTCGGCAGTATTCAATCCGTAGTACATCCAGGCAGAGAAGTCGTCTGCATAGACAAACGGGAAGATGTCACCACCCGTCCAAAGCCAGCCGAGCGCGATGTCGTAAAACCATGTGTGTCCGTCCGCCGCACCGGGTGCGGCCCACCACCATGTCTGCGCCTGCGGGAGTATCCAGCGGATCTCCGCCGAAAACTCCGGTGCCTCGAAGACCCCCAGCCAAGGGGACTCATAGGTACCGTCTCCACGGATACCAAACTCCCCCACCGCATCAGCCAGCCCGGCGGGCGCACCCTCATCGGAGGACAGACGGACAGACAACACGCCATCGGTCACTTCCAGTTCGGCGCGTGCTCCCGCAGGCGCGATGACGAGGACATTCTCCACGCCTTGCACGTCGCCGCCCACCGAAACAAGGCTGTAAACGCTCTCTCCTTGCGCGGGCACAACCGCCCCGGGAAAAGCAACGCGCGCACCCTCCCCGAAAACGAGGTCCTGATCGACCCGGACTCGAGCCGAACTGTCCAAACTCCCAGCGAAACGCATTTCGCCCGAGACCGTCACCGGCGACGTGAAGAGGACGCCATTTTCCGCCGAGTGTTCTACAGCCCAGCGCCCGTCGACGTGCAACGGCACAGACGAGAACGTGCCCTCGAAGGCGGCCTCAGCGCCGGAGTCGACACGGAGTTCGCCGATCTGAGAACCGCCGGTGCTGAGGCGGAGCCTTCCGGACTCTGCGCGCAGTTCCGAGAGCCCGGAGAGAAAGCCGCCGAAGTGCCACTCGCCACCCGTCACGGCGACGCTGCCACCACCGGTCATGACGCCCCGGAACGGATCGGCGGCGGACGCCGTGCCCCCGCTGATGACGAGACGGGTTCCTCCGCGAACAAAGAATGCATCCTCGGTACTTCCGCCGAAGAGATCGGCGACCACTTGCTCGCCGCCGATGTCGAGGTCGACCGTAGCGCTAATATTCGCGTCCATAAACCGGAGCGGTCCGCTCCCGAGGGAGGAGCCCGACTGCACGCGCGTAATGCCGTTTTCGATACGGGTGCCGCCTGTGAGCGTGCTCTCGCCGCGCAGAATAAGGGTGCCGCCACCCGAGCGCGTAAGCGCGCCTGAACCCGAGAGCGCTCCATCGAGGACCAGCGTCTTGTCGATACCGTTGACGTGAATAGTGGCATCTTCGGCAATCTCCACGTCGCTTTCCAGCGTAGCGGTGTGTTCGCCTGCACCTGGATCGTAGCGCAGCGCACCGAGGATGCCGCGCTCGATGCCCGCGGTGATATCACCACCGCGGCCAGAACCAGCAAGGGATAGCGGGCCTCCGAAGCGGTAGCGGACATCGTCGCCGCTGGACGTCAGCCGCAACTGGCCGCCGTCATGGACATGGATGGAAGCGGTCTCCGCGAGCGCGGCGGACTCGGAGACAGAGAGCACGCCCTTCTCGACAACCGTCGGCCCCGTGTATGCCTTGGCCCAGCGCGTGAAACGGAGGATACCGTCGCCCGCCTTGGTAAAGCCGCCCGCTCCCGTGATCTCGCCTTGAAAGCGGGTATCGATCTCCGCGTCGCCCTCGATGATCTTGTCCTGATCGACGGTGAAGACTGTCTCCGGAGCGAGACTCAGCGTCAGCGTGTTTTCCACGTCGGGATCGTCCGGATCGTGGGCGTCGCCGTCGAGGAGGGTGACGGTCTGGTTGCCCGAAAGCACGAGCGTGCGGCGGTTGTCCGGAGAGCCGAAACGCAGAGGGCCTTCAGGCAGGCCGTTGGCACGGGCAACCTCGACGGTGCCGTTGGTGATGTCCCACCCGCCCGTGTTGCGGGCTAGCCCTTCGAGACGGAGCGTGCCTTCGCCGGTTTTGCGCAGTTCGCCGATGCCGTCGACATCTCCGGTGAGGACAAGCGTTCCGGCGTTGCGGGCGTGGATGCGGGAGTCGCCCATGACTTCAATGGGATTGACGACAGTCGCGATGTCCCCGGGTTCGTCCGCCTGCTGGCGGAGGGCGCCGTTATTGCCGTCATCCATCTCGTGCCCTTCGCTGTTGAGCCGGAGCGTTCCGGCCCCGAGGGCGTAAGCCACCACGCCCGGGCGGTCCAACGTCAACTGTCCTCCGGGATTCACAACGATTTCCGACGCGCCATTGATCTCGGCAAATTCGGAAAGCCGCAATCGGGCTGCGTTAATGATGATCCGGCCTTCGGTCGCAATGCGGCCGAAATCCTCTACGCTCAGCTCGCGCTCGATCTCCGGTCCTTGCCCGGTGGCCTCGCCCGAGTAAGTGACATGATCGCCGGGATTCAGAACAAGGTCGCCGGTGCCGAAGATCCGCGACTGATCGCGCACACGGAAGGGAGCGCCGGTATTGAGGAGAAAGACTTCGGTGTGGCTGTCGAGACGGATGTCCGTGGCCGCGCGGATGTTCATGTCGTCGCCGTCGCTGGACTCGTCACCGAGGTGGACGATGCGCGCGTTGCGTTCAGGATCGCCGCTGTCGAATACCAAGACGCCCGCATTGCGGAAGGAGCGCCCGACGCCGGACGAAACATTCTGCACCGTCAGCTCGCCGAGGGTGAACGTGCCGCCGACATCGATGTTATCGTTGCCGGATTCGCCTTCCGGCTCTGCGGTGCCCACCCAAACACGTGCGCCCGCACTGTCCGGCGGTGAACCATCCGGCACCGCCAGCTCCTGAAGCGTGCTGCGGTAGACGCCGCGGTCGAGGATGAGAACGGAATTGTCGCCATCGACGGCGGCCTCCACCTGCGCTCCCGTGCGCCACATGCCGGCATTGCCCCACGCGTCGTTCGAGCCCCAGCGTTCGACCCAAACGAAGTCTGCCTCAAATGGCGTGAGCAAGAGGTCCGCCGGCAGTCCGGCGGGGAGATTCTGCGGCAGGCCTTGGGCACCAGCGGCAGAGCCAAAAGCAAGCGCGACGGTGGCGCACGCGGTAAAGAACAAGCCGCGGGCACGCTGTGCGCCGCGGAATGGGTTCCGGCGGAAAGAGAACATGACCGACGGTTGTTGGGGAAAGCGCCCGGAAGAGCAAACGGAAACGAGGAGGCGGCATTTGCATGCGCCCGTCTTCGCTGCGCATCGGCTGTGTTCCCGGCGCGCGGAAACAGCGGGCTTCACCGCAGCACATGGAATGTCCGTGCTTCGGTGAGCGCCGGACGGAGAGGGGACATTTCTGTCCCCGGTCAGCGACGGCGGACTCTCTTACCGCACACGGACAAACTCCTCGGAGCGAAGGTAATGGCAATAACGCCCACAGGCGGACGAGAGTGACCCATTCTGTCGCCTGATGACGGATTTCCGCAGGAAAAACGTCGTCGTCGCTTGTCGGCTTGATGATGCGGTATAGAATGGGAAGGGCATGAAACTATTCCCTCCACCGAAGCGGGCAGCCGTGTCCGCCTGCATCCTTGCGATTATTATGATACCAGCATTTCTCTTCGGGCGCTCGAACGCCCTCGACGTCGGGGCGGAAGCGCCGCGGCTCACCGTGACCATTGAGACAGGCGAAACCGTCGAGTTGGCTGACGCCTACGCCAAAGGACCGGTGCTCGTGTATTTCTACCCGCGCGCGGATACGCCTGGTTGCACGAAGCAAGCCTGCAACCTGCGCGATCACTTTGCGGAGTTGGAGGATAAGGGCGTAAAGGTATTCGGCGTGAGCACCGACAGTGTGGAACGGCAGGCAGCTTTCAAAGAAAAGCACAACTTGCCGTTTTCCCTCGTCGCCGACACGGATCGCAAACTGGGCAAGGCGTTCGGCGTCGGCAGCGCGATGCCCGGCTTTTTCAGCCGCCAGACCTTTCTTGTCGTCGACGGAAAAATCGCGTGGCGCGACCTCTCGGCATCGCCCGCCTCCCAAGCGCAGGACGCCCTCGCGGCCTTGGACGCTTCGAGGTAGGGTTCGCCGCTTGACCGCAGGGGCGGGGTGCTCTGCCATGGATGGCGGAGTTTCCCCAACGCCGCCATGAACCAATTGTCCCTGCCCAGTCTCAAGACCGTGGTTGATGAAGTCTTCCGCGAAGCCGGCGCCATCGACGCCGGCAACGTCACGACCTACATCCCTGAGTTGGCCCGTGTCGATCCCGCGCTGTTTGCCCTCTCGGTGTGCGACGCCTCGGGCGCGATGATCGACTGCGGCGATACGCGGCACAGCTTCACCCTCCAATCCATCTCCAAAGTTCTCGGCTACGCCTGCGTGCTGGAGTGTTTCGACGACGAGACAATCATGCGGCATGTGGGGGTGGAACCGACGGGCGAGGATTTCGACTCCATCATTAAGCTCGACCGGCACAAACGACCCTTTAACCCCATGGTCAACGCCGGTGCCATCGCCGTGACAGATTTGCTCCTGACGCGCTTCGGGGCGGAGGCGGCGGAGCGCAGTCTCGACTTTTTCGCCCGCCTTATCGGCAAAGAGAAGCTCTCTGTGGACGAGGCGGTGCTCGCCTCCGAACAACGCACGAGCGAGCGCAACCGGGCCATCGCGCACCTGCTGCGGAATTTCAAGATTCTCGAAAATCCCGTCGAGGACGTCCTCGCGCTCTATTTCCGCCATTGTGCCGTGGAGGTGACGACGTGCGATCTCGCCCGTCTCGGCATGACCCTCGCCAACGGCGGATGCCCGCCCGGCGGGGGCGATCCCGTCCTTTGTCCGGAGACCCTGCGCAAGCTCCTGAGCGTGACCCTGACTTGCGGCATGTACAATTACGCCGGCCAGTGGGTCTTCGAGGTCGGTTTCCCCGCCAAGAGCGGCGTGTCCGGCGGCTTGCTCGGCATCGTGCCCGGGCGCTACGGCATCGGCGTCTTCTCGCCCCGCGTCGACGAAAAGGGGAGCAGCCCGCGCGGCGTGCGCGTGCAAAAGCGCCTCTCCGCCAAGCTCAACCTCCACATGTTTGCGCCGGATTAGCGCCGTCCGTGGCCAGGCATGCCCGGGACGGTGCCTTCCCACGGGGCGGGCTGGCTCCAGGGGATTTCCTGAGTGTCCGGGTCTTCGTCGGCGAGGGTACGGCAGCCGCTGAGGGCGAAACCGCTGGCGAGAAGGAGGACCGAACTGAGGATGAGGAAGAAGCGTTTCATGGATTGATGACTAGGCCATAGCCGGAACCTTTTGCAAGCGTTTGTCCCGCTTCGCGTTCGAGGACGTGGGCGATGGCCCACTCGTCGCGCACGTCGGCGAGGCGCAGGCGGGCGAGGGGGCGGTCGTCCCACCGGAGAAGGACCATACGGTCGGGGGCGAGGCCGTCTCGCCGCCCGCGATTGAGGGCGACGACATCGCCGCG
>SKLD01000142.1 GCA_007123395.1 Opitutales bacterium | reverse complement strand
TTATGAATGCCCCGCATTCCTGCATTATCATAGGCGCCGGCATCAGCGGATTGATTGCCGCCGCCCACTTGAAACGCCACCATGTGGACGTCCTTCTGCTTGACAAAGGGCGGCACCAGGGAGGCCGCATGGCCACGCGCACCATCGACAAATCGATTTTCGACCACGGCGCGCAGTTTGTCACGACGCGCGAGCCAATCTTCCGCGAGATGGTCGAAGGCTGGATGAACCTTGGCATTGCCCGTCCTTGGTACAAGGGTCCGCTCGGCAACATGCGCTATGTGGGCGTTAACGGCATGTCGACCATTCCACGTGAACTGGCGAAGGACCTTAACGTCCATCTCTCCGAAAAGGTGACGAAGATCCGCTTCGATAAGGGAAAATGGACCGTCACAGCGCGGAAATACGGCGAGGAAAGCGACAACAGCTACGAAGCCGACTGTCTCGTCATCACGGCACCCGTCCCTCAGGCGCTGGCGCTCCTGCAGGAGAGCAACATTCAAATCGACTTCGACGAGGAAGAGGAACTGGAGCGTATCACGTATTTCCGAGCGATCTCGGTCATGGCGCAGCTCAACGGTCCGGCGGGGCTCTCTAATCCCGGCGCGATGGACCTGAATCACCCCGTCCTTCGCTGGATCGGGGACAACTCGGCAAAAGGCGTTTCGCCGACGCCGGGCTCGGTCTCGATCACGAGTTCGCCGCAGTTCGCGGAACGCTATTGGGATGTTCCGGACGAAGAGCGCGTACCCGTCCTCCTCAACGCCGCCAAGCCGTTTCTGAAGAACGATGTCGTCGACGCAGTGGCACACCGGTGGGGGTTCACGGAGCCGAAGCGCGTCTACAAAGAGAAACAACCCTTCCGCAAAACCTACTTCCTCGACGAAGAGCACCATCTCGGGATGTGTGGCGACGGCTTTGGCGGGCCGCGCATTGAGGCTTCGGCCATGAGCGGCCATGCTCTTGCGAAGGCGCTCACGCGTCCGATCTAAGCCAAAACGGTGGACCCCACACGTCCTGCAACGGAACGGCGGTCGGCGGACCACCGCTTTCTGGGCGTCACACGCCTCTACGGAGAGAGCGGTGCCGCGCGCCTCGCACGCGCGCGCGTGGCCGTCATCGGTCTCGGCGGAGTGGGTTCATGGGCGGCGGAAGCCCTTGCCCGCACGGGTGTCGGGAGTATCACGCTCGTCGATCTCGACGATATCTGCGAGAGTAACATCAACCGCCAGATCCACGCCCTCGACGATACCGTCGGCCGTACGAAAACAGGCGTCATGCGCGAACGTGTCGCGGCTATCTCGCCGGAGTGTGCCGTGGATGCGCGGGAGGCGTTCTTCACACGGGCAAACGGCGCGGCCTTTCTGGACGAGGGTTTCGACGCCGTGATCGACGCCATCGACAGCGTGCCGCATAAGGCCTTTCTCGTTGCGGAGTGCCGCCGCCGCGGGACTCCGCTTATCTGCGCCGGCGGGGCGGGCGGCAAGCGGCACCCGGAGGAGGCACGCGTGGAGGACCTTGGGCGGGCCTTCAACGACCCGCTGCTCGCGCGCCTGCGCAAGATTCTCCGCCGCGAATACGGTTTTCCAAAAGCGGAGCGCGCCCGCTTCCGCGTGGCCTGCGTCTTCTCACCGGAACTGCCCGTCGACCCGCGGCAAGCCGCGCCGGGATGCGCGCAGAAAGCTCCCGGCGGCTCAATGAAACTCGACTGTGCCACAGGCTACGGAGCGGCGGCCTTCGTCACCGGAACTTTTGGCTTTCTCGCCGCCGCTTGGATCGCCAACCGCCTTGCCGCCCCGCCCGCTGCGGAGGGTGGCTCCCCGCGCGATTGATAACGACGCCGCAGGCGGCGGCTATCAACGAGCGTTTCCGCCGGCGCGCACCGCCTCCATGGCCTCATCGTCCGCGCGGTTGCGCCGGAAAACAAACCGGTTCACATCCTCCAGCGTTACGGACTCGAGCACTTCCTCCATGGAGGGGCCGACCGCACCGATCCTGACCACGGGGGCGTTCGCCACGAGCCGCGCCTGTCCCGCCGCTTCAACGCCGGACGCTCGTGTCGGGAACCGGTGCCATATTCCGCGCTCCGGCGCGGCACGGTGCGGCCACTCCTTAACGGGCAAAAGCACCGCGCTCTTCAAGGGCGACGACTTCGCGGGTGCGCGCCGCAGTAAGCCGGGTCGGTCGCGGCGCGGATCGATCCCCCCACTCCCGGGCAAGCGCGCGGCATCGCGCGGCAGCGTCTCCATACTACGGAGGGGGGGCACCTTGTGCCTGGACATGATTTCGGCATGCGGACGGGCCGCCTCGCGCAGCGCCCGCTCCAGCGACTCCACCCGCTGCTCCAAGTCCTGCATGCGCAGCTCGGAAGCCGCCGTCGGCCACCATGGCCCGAAGGACACGGCGATCCAAAGGAGAACATTCCGGCGCAAACGCATACACATGGATTTCCCGCGTGCAGGCGCGGGAAGCAAGCGTAAACGCCCACCCCGTCGCAGTCTTGACGCGGCGGCGCTGTTCCCGGAATCTCGCGCCATGGAAAGAACCGGCGCGGACGCGGGCGACGGGCGCGACGGAACAACACTCCGGGGCGTCCTTGAACGCATCGTCTACTACAACGACTCGACGCACTACTGCGTGGGCGAGCTGCGCCAGGATAAATCGCGCGAAACGGTGTCGGTCGTCGGCCCCTTGCCCGGCGTGCAGTGCGGCGAAACCCTCGAACTCCGCGGCCGTTGGACGACGCACCGCGAATACGGCCGCCAGTTCAAGGCGGAATGGTTTCGCTCCATGCTCCCGGCAACGGTATACGGCATCCGCAAATACCTCGGCAGCGGTCTCGTCCCGGGCATCGGCAAGACCTACGCGGAGAAGATCGTCGACCGCTTCGGCGCGGAAACCCTGCGGGTGATCGACGAAGAATCCGGTCGCCTGCGCGAGGTTGAGGGCATCGGCCCGAAGCGTGCGGCGGAAATCAAGAAAGCATGGGACACGCAGCGCGCGGAGCGGAGTGTCATGATGTTCCTGCAACAGCACGGCGTCTCTACCGCGCTTTCCAAGCGCTTGATCGACCGCTACGGCGCAGGCGCGCAGACGATGTTGCGCAACCACCCCTACGAAGTGGCGCGCGCCGTGCCGGGCATCGGCTTCAAAACCGCCGACCGCATCGCCCTCAACCTCGGCTTTGCCAACGACTCACCCGAACGCCTCGACGCCGGTCTCGTCTTCACCCTCCGTTCCATGGAGGACGACGGACACACCGCCTTTCCCCGCGAAGACGCAATCGCCGCCGCCGCAAAGCTTCTCGAGTGCGATCCCGCGCGCCTCGCTGAACGAATCGCCGCGCTTCTCGAAGAAAAGACCATCATCGAAGCCGAACCGGCTTTGTACCAGCTTCCCGCTACAGCACGTGCCGAAACGACCATTGCAGAGCATTTCACGCGGCTCGCGCAAGTGCGCTCGCGGCTACCTCCCGTCAAAATTGACGCCGCCCTCGCATGGGCACAGACCCGCGCCGGTTTCGCCTTCGCCCCGGAGCAGGCCGAGGCCGTGCGCCGCGCCTTGTCCGGCACCGTATCCATCCTCACCGGCGGCCCGGGAACGGGAAAGACAACCATCCTCCGCGCCCTCGTGTCCATTCTCTCGGCCAAGAAGGTGCGTGTCGTCCTCGCCGCCCCCACCGGCCGCGCCGCCCAACGCATGTCCGAGAGCTGCCGCCACCCCGCCTCCACTCTGCACCGCTTGCTGAAGTTCGATCCCGCCGCGGGCGGATTCGTGCATGACGCCACAAACCCGCTCAAGGGAGACTGCTTTATCATCGACGAAGCGAGCATGCTCGACACCCGCATGGCGGCGGCGCTGCTGCAAGCGCTTCCCGGCGGTGCCCACCTCGTCCTCGTGGGCGACGCCGACCAGCTGCCGAGCGTGGCGGCGGGAAATGTGCTTCACGACGCCCTCGCCTCCCGACGCATTGCCTCCACCGCCCTCACGCGCATCTACCGGCAGGACGAGGACAGCAGCATCGTCGTCGTCGCCCACCGTATCCTCGCGGGCGATACACGCCCCCCGCCCATCGCGCGCATGCCCGACGAAATCGACCCGGAGCGCGACATCCAGATGCTCGCCGCGCCACAGCCTGAACGATGCCTTGAGGCCGTGCGCGACCTCTGTTCCGCGCGGCTGCCGCGGTTCTTCGGCAAAAACATGGAATTCCAAGTGCTCGCCCCCATGCACCGGGGCGTCGCGGGCATCGCCAACCTCAACCAGACGCTCCAACAAACACTGAACCCTCACGGCACACCCGTCGCGGCGGGCCGGGCCGCCTTTCTCTTCCGCGTGGGCGACCGCGTCCTACAAAACCGCAATAACTACGACAAAGGCGTCTTCAACGGCGACCTCGGCCGCATCGTCGGGCAGGACGCTGCGAAGGAAGAAATCCTCGTGCGCTTCGAGGGCGAAAGCATCGTCTACAAACCTGAAGAACTGACTGAACTCATCCCCGCCTACGCGGTTACGGTGCACAAGGCGCAGGGCAGTGAGTTTCCCGTTGTCGTGCTTCCCCTGGTACGCGCACACTTTCTCCTCCTCCAGCGCAATCTTCTCTATACTGCAGTCACACGCGCGCGGCGGAAGGTCATCCTCGTCGGCGATCCGACCGCCTACGCCATGGCCGTGCGGAACACCTCCGGCAACGAACGCTGCACCGACCTCCGCAACAAACTCTCCCTCGCTTTCGCCTGAGCCCGGCCGCCTCAAGCCTCCTCGTCCAGCGGAGCAAATCCATGCCGCAGGGTATTCTCGGTGACGACGCGCGGGATCACGAACTGAAGCAAGTAAGTCCGGCCCGCCCGCCTTGGAACCGACTCCCGACATCTTCGCACCGCCGAAAGGCTGCCGTCCGACGAGCGCTCCCGTGCAATTGCGGTTGAGGTAGAGATTGCCCACGCGGAACCGGCGCGCGGCTTTGCGCAGGTTCTCCGGACTGCGGCTGTAGACACCGCCGGTGAGGCCGTACTCGCTCTCGTTCGCCGCCTCCAGCTCGGCGTCAAAGGTCGGCACCCGCAGCATAGCCAGCACCGGACCAAACAGTTCATCGCGGAAAAGCGGATCGGCGCGGTCTGCGATCTCATAGACCGTGGGCGTAAATACTCCTGCGCATGCTGCATCACCTCGGCGCTTGTCCGCAGCGACGACAGGACATCGACAAAACAAAATTTCAGAGTTTTTCGGACTCAAACAAAAGTGGAAGCGCCATCCCGCCGTTTGCACAGTTTTTGTTCGTTTGTCAGTATTGTTTTTGTTGCGGGATTATTGCTAAATGAAATAGCGGCGGCTTTTCGGAACGGCCCACCTCCCGCTCTCACGGAGACCACTCCCCACAACCCGGTGGCATTGCTGGTTGTCAGCGGGACTCTGTCCCGGCGCCGGCGTCCTCTCCGAAGTTTCCGGCCCGCAACCACTGCCGAGCACAGGCCAGACCGTCTTCTTCGGCGGGAGACGGCACCGGCTTTGGCACCCGCTTACGCCGGAACCGCAGACCCTCGTCCCCGCGCAGCACCGCCTCCACAAAGGCTTTCGTCCCCAGCACCAGCCCTTCGCTGAACTGACGCGTCTTGCGCAGCAGCAACTCGTGCGCGGGCAGACGGCCTCCGCGCTCGCGCGCCTCCGCCGCCACAGAGTCCGGCACCCGCGCCCCCGTGCCGTCGCGCTTCGACAGACGCCCCTTGCCCAAGAGGTAGATCCGGTAGTCCCCCAGCGCTTCCTCCGTCTCCTTCGCATGCGGGAAATACCCGCCGTAGGCGCGCCGCAATCCCTCGTCGCCGCCCAACGCCGCCGCGTAGCCGCACCAGCGGTAGTCCTTCGGATCCGCCGCCATGCCCGCGCGCACCGCGTTGAGGTCGATGTAGGCCGCCACCGTGCGCAGCGGACCGCAGGCGT
>SKLD01000201.1 GCA_007123395.1 Opitutales bacterium | reverse complement strand
TTCCGCTACAAACACCTGCTTTACTCTTCCGATGACGAAGGCATTCGCGCCAGACACGGTGAAATGGATGCCTTATACGGCGACGGCGAAAGGGTGTTGGTGGAAGCGGCCAAGGCGGAACTCCGCAAGGGGTTTTTGTATCTTCCCGATGATCCGGTCTACGCCGACCTGCTTCTCGACCTCTACTATGACCAAGCCCAGGCCGAGGCCATTCTCGCGGGGAACCTTCTCGAAAAAGCAGAGAAAGCGCGGATGGGGCCGCCTCTCGGGCCGCCGCCCCCGCCGGAAGGATTTGTCATCAGTAACGAAATCTCGATTCACCAACAGGTGGTTTCCCAGAGCGACCGGGCTCTTCCGGGATATTTGTCCCTCCTGACCGACGACCTCGGGGTCCCCGGCGAGCCGCCGCTGGGATTCCGGATTTTCCGCGACCTTGTGCCGACCCGCGGGTTGAGCGCTGCTAACTACATAAACGAACATGACGAAGTTGTGCCGGTGATTGAAGACACGGAATTATTTGATGGATACAAGGACCTGACCTTGCTGTTCAATCTGCTGCGCGACCACGGCCGTTCGGCCACCACACTTGCCAGACTGCTGGTAGCTCGCGGGGGAACGGGCGACATTGATGAGGCGAATCAGCTCCTCGCGCGAAGCGAGCGGTTTCTCTTTCTGCAAGGGCACCTCCTGCTGGGTATCTTTGCGGATCTGCCAGAGGAGGGCGATCCCTCCGGACTGGCGGAGTCCATTCAAGCCTGGAGCACCAGCTTGGAAAGCCTGGCCGACCTGCGGCAGATCATCGCGGGCCAGACCAACATTCTCGGCTTCGCCCCTGACTTCCTCATGCTCATCGAGAACTTCCATGGGCCGGGCAGCGACATCTTCGATTCCTTCGACGTATTCAAGAAACGGCTTCTTCCGAGTGACGCCGCCTCGCCCCTGAAGCGGGCGCTCGACAAGTTGCAGGACGCGCGGGCGAGCTACGGCGACTTCCGCGGTTATCAAGACCAGCTAAGCCAGCAGTTCGTCCAGTCAACGATCTCCTATGAAGACCGTCTTCTCGAGATCGTCGGCGCCGTCCCGGGCCACCCCAACTACTCCGATGTCCCCACGGCCAACCCGGGCAGCGAACTCCATCAGCAGTTCCAGAGCATCCAGCTCGCCCGTCTCCGGATTCAGCGGAATCAAATCGAGATCGATAACCTCGCCGAAGAGATCCAGATCGAGATCAACCGCGCCGCGGCCGTCGAAGAAGCCGTCATCCATTACGGCGACCAACAGGCCAAATTAACCGAGCAGATAGGTCGCCTTCAGGCAGCCCAGGCGGCCAGCACGGCCGTTGCAAACTCCATCGACTTCAGCGGCGGCCCGAAGGCTGCTATTGCGAAAGCGGCCGTCGGAGTCGCCAACGCCGGTGTGCAGGCCGGCACCGAATTGAAATTAACCGAGTTGCAAGCCGATAAGGAACGCCTGGCCGCCGCCGAGAAGGCCGAGATCGAAGGGCTCAACAGTGCGGCGCATGTGAAAACGCTTTACCTGGGTATGCGCACCCTGGCGGTCGATTCCGCGGTCGCGGCCCTACTCTTACAGCAGGAGGTCGCACGGATGTCCGCCCTCTACCGGGAGAAAGCGGCCCTGGAAACCCGCCTCGCCGAAGCACAGGCGGGCATGGCCACACGCTACTTCGCCGACCCCGTGCATCAGCTCGCCTCCGAGGCGAACGTGGTCGAGGCCAACCTGCGTTTCGACCGCGCGCAGCGATGGCTCTTCTTCATGGCCCGCGCCCTCGAATACAAGTGGAACATCCCGTTTTCCAACCATTCCCTTGACGGACGAACCTGGTCGACGGACACGCTCTTCAGGTTGCGCAACGCCGGGGAACTGGAAGACTTCTATGCGGCCATGGTCGATTTCGACGCCTTGATCAACCGCGGCAAAACGCTGCGTTACGACTGGTTCAGCGTCCGCAAGGATTTCATGGGACTTTACGATACAGACGATTTGGGCAATCCCGCCGAATACGTCGATCCGGTGACCGGCGAGATTTGCGACGCCATCGGGATGTTCCGGATTCTGCTCGGCCGGAAAACGCGTCACGTCGGGGGCGGCAGCGAGATCGTGCTCGACTTCAATACCGTTCGCCAGATCCCCGGAGGATTCTTTTTTGTCGGCCCCACCTTCAACCTCGACGGCTCCATCTCGAGCAAAGGCCGGTTTCTCAACAAGATTGACTACCTGCAAATCCGTCTGCCGGGCAACCACACCCTCGGGCGCTCCCAGTTGGCGGGGAATCTCACCTACGGCGGGACCAGTTTCATCCGGAACTTCCATGTCGGCCAGTTCGACCCGGAACGGCCCGACCGGCTCCGGAACGAGATGACCGCCTACAGCACGCGCTATTGGTTCTACGATCCAACCGAGGGCCAGCAGCGGTGGAAGTTTACCGATGGCTACACGGTGGACGCTGTCGCGATGCAACTCACCGACGATCCCCGCGTGCCGCCGACCGTTACGAAAATCACGGAGTTCAAGGAACGCAGTGTGGCCGCCACCGGCTGGCGGCTTACCATCCCCCTCGTCCAGCAGAACACCCAAGTCCTAAAGCTGAGTGAACTGAACGACATCGAGATCTACTTTCACCACTACAGCGCGGCCCGGCATTAGCGGAAAACGTTCTTAGGATCTGTTAAATAATAAGTGTTGCAATTTGTCCGGTTTCACGAAGACTGGGCTCCATGACAAAAACGGCGGCTGAAGCGGGGATGCGGTTCGGTTTAATGAAAGGCTTTCTTGACGAAAGAACGCGGCGTTTGTTCGCCGCCTCGGAGGCGAAGGTCATGGGCAGAGGCGGGGTCTCGGCGGTCGCCAGAGCCACGGGCGTTTCTCGCCGGGCCGTTGCGGCGGGACTGGACGAACTGGAAGGCTCCCCGTGTGTCCCCGGAACCGGGTCCGGTCGGGTTCGCCGCCCCGGAGGGGGGAGGAAACGGGTTGTGGATTGCGAGCCGGAAATTTTGGCCGCGTTGGAAAGACTGATCGATCCGGTGACCCGGGGCGATCCGGAATCGCCCCTGCGGTGGACGTGCAAAAGCCTGCGTCGGCTGGCCGGGGAGTTGCGGCCGGAACACCAAGTCAGCCACGTCACCGTCGGGGAAATGCTGCAGCAACTTGGATACAGCCTGCAGGCCAATCGCAAGACGACCGAGGGCTCGTCCCATCCCGACCGCAACGCGCAGTTCGAGTTCATCAACACCCGCTGCCTGGAGCAACAGGCCGCGGGCAATCCGGTGATCTCGGTGGACACCAAGAAGAAGGAGTTGGTGGGCGACTTCAAGAACGGCGGACGCGAATACCGGCCCAAAGGCAGCCCCGAGCCGGTGCGGGTTCATGACTTCAAGATTCCGGAACTGGGGCGGGCCAATCCCTACGGCGTTTACGATTTGAAGCACAACATGGGATGGGTCAACCTGGGAGTCGATCACGACACGGCGGCTTTCGCGGTGGAATCCATCCGCCGGTGGTGGCGGGGGATGGGCAGCGGGCTTTACCGGGAGGCCCGCCAGTTGCAAATCGTCGCCGACGGGGGAGGCAGTAACGGAACGCGCGTGCGGCTTTGGAAAAAGGAACTCCAAGAGCTGGCCGAGGAACTGGGAATGCCCGTGTGCGTCTGCCACCTGCCGCCGGGCACCAGCAAGTGGAACAAAATCGAGCACCGGCTTTTTTCCTTCATAACGATGAACTGGCGGGGCCGTCCGCTGGTGAGCCACGAGGTCATCATCAACCTCATCAAATCGACCACCACCCAAACAGGCCTGAGCGTGGAAGCCTCGCTCGATGAAAACGAGTATCCGGCGGGAATCAAAGTCAGTGATGAGGAAATGGCCGCTTTGAACCTGGTTCGGGACGACTTCCACGGCGAATGGAATTACACTCTGGAACCGAGGCAAAAACAACTCGAATTGCGATAGTTATTTCTTAACGAGCCCTTAGTCAAGAATCGTGCGCAAGCGCTCAGAGAGCGGCGTTACGCGAGGCAGGTATTTTTCCTCTGCCACTACGTTGGTGTTTTCGCCAGGATCTTTCTTCAGGTCGTAGAGCATCGCGGCCACGACCTCCTGCCTGGCCCCGCCCCGGTAACGGCCATACTCGGTATAGGAAAATCGCCGGGTCACGAGGTTGTCTCCGTGCTGCCAGCGTGTGTAGGCGGCGTCGCGCGGGATTGCAACCGCGCTGCCATCGAGCAGGGGCGATAGATCGATCCCATCCCATTGCGCGGCGAGTTCCGCGCCGGGCTCGATGCCCGCGAGGGCGGCCAAGGTGGGGAAAAGATCGAGCGATTCGACGAGCGCGTCGCTGGTGATGCCGGGCTGGGTGACGCCTGGCGCGCGGATCAGAAGCGGGATGCGGGTTGAGCCGCCCATGAGGTTGTGTTTCCCCCAGAATCCATGCTCACCAAGATTGAAGCCGTGGTCGCCCCACAGGACGACGATGGTGTTTTCATCGAGTTCAAGCCGTTCAAGCTCCGCGAGGATGTCGCCAACCAGTTTGTCCACGTAGCTGACGCAGGCAAAATATCCGTGGCGCATGACACGATGGAATTCGTCGGAATCCACGTCCATGCCGCGCAGGTGGTAGGCCCTGAACTCATTGGAGCCGGTCAACTGCCTCGGCGCGTTTTGCGGACGCATGCGAACCTCCGCGAGCGGGATTTCATCGCGGTTGTAGAGATCCCAGTAGCGCTTGGGAGCGTAGAACGGCAGATGCGGATTGAAGAAACCGGCGGCGAGGAAGAACGGGACCTCGCCTTCCTTCATTTCCCGGAGTTTGTCGATAGTCAGTTGTGCGACCTGGCCGTCGAAGTAGGCGTCGTCCTCGACGTCCGGGTGTTCGTAGATCGGTCCCCTGTCGCGCTCGGAAACATAATTGCGGGATTCCGGATCGAGCGTGTGAAGCACCGCAAATCCCCGCTCGCCCCATTCATACATGTCTGCCCCAGGGACGACGGGCGGTTCGCTCCAACTGCGCTCCGCCGTGTCGCTGCTGTCATCGAACACCTTGCCAACGGAATAGGTATGGTAGCCGTTCTCCCGCATGAGTTGCGGCAGCGTCACCGCTCCCGGGGCATCACCTTCGACCGAAGACCGTGCCCGGGTAAAGCGGGTGTGGGTGGGCTTGATGCCGGTGAACATGCTCGACCGCGAGGCGCCGCAAACCGGCACCTGCGCGTAGGCCCGGTTGAACTGCATGCCGCTGTTCGCGAGCGCGTCGATGTGGGGCGAATGGACGTAGTCCCGACCATAGGTGCCGAGCCACGGCCCGAGATCATCGACCATGATAAAAAGGACGTTGGGGCGTGGATCCGGACTGGCATACCCATGAGCCGAAAACAAAACCGCGGCTGAAATGATGCACGCAGCCCGTGCCGCAAATCGCGGAATGGTGGTCTTTTCCTGTCGTAGTTTCATGGTCTTTCCTTGTTTCAGTTTCATAGTGTTGCTTCGCGTTACGGCTCGATCAGAGTTGGAGTGGCGGAATCTTCGTCCATATCGCAGGGAAGATGCCAGAGTTTTCCGCCTTCGCGCAGAGAGCTACGGCGTGACAGGCAATGGGCGCGAAGCCTTGGATACAGGTGCGGTGGGTGAGCCTTTGCGCTCTTCGTCCTTAGCGGTTCAAAAACATCGTCAAAGGAGAGAGGTTGCCGGTTTTGTAGTGGTTTTGCCCACTCGCACGGGCCAACCGGTCTTGCGCGGGGTCGACGGAGGCGGGGCTCCGTCGCTACGGGCGGAATTTCCCTGATCTTCACACTTCTGCACCCAAGGCCGTCCAAGGCGGAAGTCTCGCGGGTCATCAAGGCGACCATGAAGGGCTACGCACGAACGATGAAAAAGCTGGCATGAGCGCCACGCCGGAAAATTGTTTTCACCTGACGGTGGAGATATCCGGT
>SKLD01000483.1 GCA_007123395.1 Opitutales bacterium | reverse complement strand
CGGCGGATGGGATGTCTCTCGTGACCGTCGTCGTGTGACCGTCCGGAAGGAAGGTGGAGCCGATGATCTCCCACCGGACAAGGTCCGGACTCCCTTCAACGTGATACACGAACCCGGACGGGGAGATGAAGGTGAAGGTGATTCGCTCTTCCGTCAGCTCGAAGTCGGCGACCCTCAACTCGTCTGAAGCGGCAAGCACGCTTACCTCGCTGACGGCCGCGACGACCGGTCCCGCCTCGTTGGTCGCGACGACATAGTAGGTGCCGCCGGACCAATCGCTCGCGGTGAAGGAATGCTCCGGCCCAGTGCCGACCGGTTCGCCGTTGCGGTACCACTGGTAGGAGACCTCCGTCGGCGAATCGGCGGTTACGCCAAGACTGACGGATACGCCCGAGGGCACGCTTTGCTCGGAAGGGTGCAAGGCGGTGACCACCGGAAGCTCCGTCGCGGCGGGATTGAAGAGAAAAGCAGCGTCGGCAAGGAAACTGCCGCCTTCATCCACATCCGGATCCTCCGCAATGCGTTCGATCAGTAGGCGCGTGTAGACCGCGCCCGCCGGGATGACGGCTTCGAGGACATGGGGCGCGATCCCGCCCGGGCTCTCCGCGTCGACGAGGAGGGTCGAGACTTCGCCGAGAAGCATTTCATTGGCGTCGAAAAACTCGAGGCGCAGGCGGCCTTCGGCCCCCGGTCCGACGGGATCGGCGGGGTCGTGCCCCGCCACCAATCCATACCGCACAGTTTGTCCCGGAGCGGCCATGACGGTCTGGAAAAATCCGGTCCAGCCAGTTGGTTCGACGGCTCCGTTACCGCTCTCCTCCTCATCCTCCAGGAAAAGCGCGGTAGCCGTCAGGCTTCCGGGCGCTCCGGTGGCCCCGGTGGTTTCCACCCCGACCTGCACGATCGGCACGCCGGACTCGGGAATGTCGGCATCGATGCGGAAGTCGCCCCCGCCTTTGATGGAGGCGGCCACGTCGGTAAAGTCGAAGCCGTCATCGAAAATGCGGATGAAGGCGATGGCCTCCGCATCCGCCGGAAAGGGCTCGTTGATGGTGACGGTTCCGCTGAAGGCGAGGCTGCGCCCCTCGACAGCCGCGCCCCCCAGTTGGCGATAGACGACGGCGTTGGCGCGTGGCGACGGGGCCGACTGGTGGATCGGCAGGGTGACTTCATCGCCCGCAGCGGTTGCAGGGATGTTCGCGATATCCTCCGATCCGCCGGAAAGCACCTCGCCGCCGGTGGACAACTCGTTGAGCCAGCCGCTCCATGAACCGGCCGTTCCGTCGGTCAGCCAAATGGAAGCCTGCGGTGGCGGTTCCGGTTCCGGCTCGACACCCCCGCGGGGGGCAATCCGTACCGAGCGGCTGCCATGCAGCGCATTCTGTGCGACAACGGAGAGATTGCCGTCGCCGAGGGTATTCCAGTTCGCCCATTGCGGGCCCTGGTGATCTTCGAAGCCGCCGTTGGCAAGATCCGTGGGCGTGGAGGCGGGCTGCCAGACCCGCACCCAATCGATTTCAAAGTAGGTGGGAAACGGATTTTGCGGCGTGGGAAATCCGTCGAACATACCGCCGACCGCCGCGTTCATGATGAGAAACATCGGGTCCTGCGGAATCTCGTGCTCGAGAAAGAGAACCTCGGTGCCGTTTATCCCGGTGCGGAGGCTGTCCGCGTCCCATTCGAGGGAATACACGTTGAAGGTTGTTTGCAGGTTCCGGCCCGTATCCAATTGCGCGGCATCAAAGGTATTCGAACCGTCGGGCAACTTGTAATGGCGCGCGCTGGTCGTGACGGTGGGTCGCGAGCCGTAACCCTCCATGATGTCGATCTCGTCGTCCCAGAACCACGGGTCGGGCGCGTTGAGCATCCACAGCGCGGGCCACAAACCCTGCCCCTCGGGCATCTTCGCGCTGATTCTGACGATGCCGAAGCGGAATTGGAACTGCTCGGCGGTGTTCAGCTTACCCGACGTGTATAGATGGTAACCGGGATCGTACCACCCGACCGGATTGGTCACGGTCTCCCGGTCCGCGCGGATCCGCAGCAGGCCGTCCTCCACCGTGACGTTGTCCGGCGAGTAATACTGCCGCTCGTCGTTGATCGACCGGAAGTCCAACCACGGCTCGAACTCGTCGTCGAACCAGTGCGGCTCCACCCAGCGCCCGTCGCTCGCCCGCCGGTAAGCCACGTTGGCTCCCACGTTCACCTTCCATTTGTCCGGGTCGATCGCGTCGCCTTGGAACTCATCATACCAAACCAGCCGGTGACCCGGGATGTTCAGGATTGTGTCCGCAAACGCTCCGGTGGCGGGAAGGAGACCGCAGAGACAAATACGGATGCCGCGGACAAGATTGCGTCGTCTTGATACCATTGATGGATCCAAGAGCACAATCGGCAGGAGAGCAATGCATTTTTATGCATAGCCTTGCGGGTCGCAAACGCACACCCCCGGCTTGATGCGGCGGTGAGCACGAGCTTGTGTTCTCACACCCGAGCAACAGCGGCTCCGGACGCCGCGCACAGGCGTTGCCAGCCTTCCTCCGCCGCGCCGCTGCAATCGTGCAGGGCGATGCGTTCGAGCCGCAGTTCGTCGAGCATCGGTTCGGGAACGGCTTCGACGGCGGCGCGCGGGGTGCCGCGGCACATGGCCTCGCCCAGCGCCGCCGAAACGGAGAGCAGGAGCGTGACGCCGCGCCGGCCCGTGTGCAGCATGGGATGATGCTGGTGGCGCATGGCCTTGACGGCAAACTCCGGGAAACCCCACATTTCCAGCAGCCGCGCACCCGCTTGCAGGCAATCGATTCTCACCTCTTCACGTTCGCACGTCAACTGATGGGCGAGCCGGTCAGCCGGAATGCGAACATCCGGCTTCACGCGGGCCAGCATCCGGGCGACAGGCACCATCCCGATGCGGTAGAGCATTCCCAGCGCAAAGGCCGCCGCCGTGTCGCCGCCGGTGCGCGCGGCAAGCGTGCCGCCCCATGACGAAACCGCTGCAGCCCGTTCGGAGAATGCGCCTGCGGAAAGACCGTAGCACGCAAGTCCCTCGCCGGCGAGGTCGGACAAGAGCGAGTCCGCCGCCACCCGCGCCAAAGACACCCGCATTTCGGCTGGTGCGGAGGCGTCGGCCGCGTCGAGCCCGCCCCCGAAGCGCACCCCGAGAAACATGCGCACGCCACCGTCCTCCCGCCGCAGTGTTTCCAGCGCACGGGGGGCACCGTCCGCCTCGAGGATGGCAGCGAGGAGGCGGGCGGAAGGAGGCGGGTGATCCAGACCCAGAAACGGGTTGCTCATAGTTTCAAAGGGTGGATGGGCGTATGCGAAGGTCAAGACAAGGACCACGCGGACCCACTTTTTAAGCGATCTTTGACAAATGGCGAAGCGTCTTCGGCGCTACTCGCTCCCGTAGCCGCAGCCGTCAGGCTTGGGGCGGTTCACGCTTTCACGCGGTCCCGGCGGCAAAGCGTTCCACTTCGCGGCGGTCGCTGAACGGCGTCTTCTCCGTCCCGAGGATTTGGTAATCCTCGTGGCCTTTGCCTGCCACGACAACGAGGTCGCCGTCTTCGGCAGTGAAGCAAGCCGCGGCGATCGCCGCCGCGCGGTCCGGATCGACGGCTGCCCGCTCCGAATGCTCCATGCCGCTGAGGATGTCCTTGATGATTTGGGCGGGATCTTCCGTGCGCGGATTGTCCGAGGTGACGAAAAGACGGTCGGCAAGTGATTCGGCGATCCGGCCCATGAGCGGTCGTTTCCCGCGGTCGCGGTCACCTCCGCAACCGAAGACGAGGAGAAGTTCTCGGTGCTTCATACTCCGGCAGGCACGCAGCAAGTTCTCCAGACCGCCGGGATTGTGTGCGTAATCGATCACTGCCGTGGCACCGCCGCGCAGGGCGACCGTCTCCATGCGGCCGGGCACGGGAGTAAAGCTTTCCGCCGCCGCGCATAGCGGCCCGACGGGGTACCCGAGCGCAAGCAGCGACGTAACCGCGGCAAGCACATTGTCGGCCTGAAAGCGGCCCGCCAAAGGAGCGCTTAGCTTGTGACACCCGCCGCGCCATGCGAACCGTAGGTGCAGCGACGCCGCACCGAGGCGGATGTCCTCCGCCAAGACGTCGGCGGGATACGCCGCGTCCGTTGAGTAGGTCAGTACCTGCGCGCCCGTCGCCGCGGCGAGAGCTGCAGCGCGAGGATCGGCGGCATTGATCACCGCCGCGCCACCGCATGTCAGCATCTCGAACAGACCCCGCTTGGCTGCGAAGTAGCTCTCGATGTCGCCGTGAAAGTCCAGATGGTCCTGTGTAAAGTTGGTGAAGACCGCCGCGCGGAAACGGAACCTGTCCACGCGTTGGAGGGCGAGCGCGTGGGAGGAGACCTCCATTGCCACGAGCCTCGCACCCTCTGCCCGCAGGCGCGCAAGGCGGCGTATCGACTCGTGGGCGAGATCGGTCGTGTAGTCCATCGGCTCGACGTGACGGTCGCCGAGCCAGCATCCGAGCGTCCCCATCGTTCCCGCGGGCATTCCCGCAGCCTCCGCAAGGTGAGCAATGAGGCGTGCTGTTGTCGTCTTGCCGTTGGTGCCCGTGACACCGATCAGCTCGATTGCCTCGTCGGGATACCCGTGCGCCGCGCGTGCCGCCCGCGCAAAGGCCTTGCGCGGATCGGGAACGATCCACTCGGCGGCGAAGGACTGTTCCACCGGACGATCAGCCACGAGCCCGGCCGCGCCGCGCGCAAGCGCCTCGCCGCAGAGGTCGTGACCGTCGCACCATTCGTTGTAGGTGAGAAATTCGGGAAAGGCGAAGAACAAGCCGCCGCGCTCAAGCTCCCGCGGGCGGCATGAAAACCCGCTGAAGCCCGTCGGGGGCGGTACCCCGCTCGTCGAAGGACCGAGAATTTCCGTCCAATCCACGGAAGGTCGTGCGTCGTGCATGGCTTTCCCGCCGGACGGACTCCCGTACAACGGGCTACCGGTCCTCGCCCTTGCGATACCAGCGCCCGCGGGCGTCCTCCAGCCAAACGCCGTTCCGCGCCTGCTGGGCGATGCGGATAGCGCGCTGCTGCCCCACCTCCGCCGCCGTGCTGTTGGTGCGGCGTGCGATCATGGCATAAACCTCGCGGCGGTCGGCGTTCTCCGCCTGCAAGAGCGCGGCGCGCGCCTCGTCGAGATCCTCCCGCGCCTCGAGGAAGCCGCGGTTGTTCTCACCCACCAGCCCGGCCAGCTTCATTTCGTCGACGGCGGGCTGACGTTCGCGCATGCGGTCCACCGGGTTCGCGGAAAGCGAAGCCCCGAGCAGGGCGCACAACACAAACAGGCTCAAAACGATCCGCAGTGGGTTCATTGGTCTTCCTCCATCAACTCTTCCAAGGGTTTGTAGTCCATCGCCGCCGACTCCCGGTCGAGGTCCGCGAAGAAATCGTCTAGATCGCGCTGGATGCGGTGGTTGATCGTCACCTCGATGTAGATCGGCTCTATCTGGATTGGATCCACCCGCACCCGCAGGCAGCCCGAGAGGAGGCCCGCCGCCAAAACCAGCACGAAGATTCGCATGCATTCAAAGGAACACACGCCACACCGCTTGGCAACCGCCATCGACAAAGATTTGTGCGAGCGCCGCGCAGCGCGAAACCGGGGGAAAGACCCCTGCCCTCCGGCAAAATTTCCACATTTTTTTCGCGGTCGCTGCAACTTATCCGCCGCCGCGGGTTTTCACGCATTGAAGTAAGTTTCGTGGTTTCAATTTCGAGTTAGAGTTAGTCAGACAGAGGCGCCATAGCGCCCATGACATCAGGGTATCAACGCCCCGCTCCCAGAGCGGGGCGTTTTTACTTGGTAGCGGCAAACGCTTGGCAAGCCGCGCAGCGTCCATACCCTGCTTCTCCGTGGCCATTTTCCTCTTTCTCTTCACTTTCATGGGCGGGTTCGCCGCTGTCTTCACCTACTTTGTCAGTCGCCT
>SKLD01000545.1 GCA_007123395.1 Opitutales bacterium | reverse complement strand
TCGGCGTGCTCATCACTGACCACAGCGTCCGCGAGACTCTGCGCATCTGCGACCGCGCCTACCTTATCCACAAAGGCCGCGTTCTCACCGAGGGCACGGGCGACTTCCTCGTCAACGACGCTGATGCTCGAAGCGTCTACCTCGGCGAGGAATTTCAATTGTAGCACAGGACACGATGCCACGCCGCAACCGTTGTGATTCCATTCCAACCGGTTGAAGGCGGTATACGCATTGTCCTCCGCCTGCCCGTGACCCCGTGCGCGGTCCGCGCGAAGATCCCTTTTTCTCGCATAGCATAGCAGTGGTCCGGAATCACATGCTTCCGCTTAAAAATATCGTCTCTCATGAGTCCCCTAGTCGAACTGTAATTTAACTCTGAGCTAATTAATTGTCAATTATTTTATTTCAGAATAAAATTTATATAAAGTTAATTCTGAATTAAATTAAACGCTGTAGATAGGAGTGACGATATGTTGCTTCCGGATGCTTTGCGTGTTGTGTGCCCGCCTGTGCGGGCTGCTCCGGTTTGGCGTTTGTCGCGGACGCGTTCCGAGGCGGTCCGCACGAAACGTCTCTGTGATCGCACATGGCGACTTGTCGCAGCGGGAAGACGGTGGTTTGTTGTCGCTGATGTCATTGGACAAAGCGCAAGAGATTGCACCGGAGACCCTCGCGCAGGTACGGGGGTCGTTTCCGATTCTCGCCCAGAAGATCGGCGACCATCCGTTGATTTACCTCGACAACGCCGCGACGACGCAGAAGCCGCTCGCCGTGATTGACGCGGTGACAAGATATTATCGTGAGGATAACGCCAATATCCACCGTGGCGTGCATGCGCTAAGCCAGCGCGCTACTTCGGCGTATGAGGATGCCCGTGCGTCGGTGGCTCGCTTCATCGGTGCGGCGGACTCCGGCGAGATCATTTTCACGCGCGGAACGACGGAGGCGATAAACCTCGTGGCGTGGTCCTTTGTCCGCCCGCGTTTGAAAAAAGGTGACGTGATCCTCCTCACGGAGATGGAACACCATGCTAATATTGTCCCGTGGCAGCAGGTTGCGGAAGCTTCCGGCGCACGCGTGGTTCCCGCCCCGGTAACCGGAGCCGGAGAGGTGGATCTCGACGCCTTCCGCGGGCTTCTGCAGCGCGAACCGGTGGCACTGGCGGCTTTTGTCTATGTTTCAAACAGCCTCGGGACGGTGAACCCCGTCGAGGCAATGCTGGCGGCGGCCCGCGAGGCGGGGGTTCCGACCTTGGTGGACGCTGCACAGGCCGTGTCGCAGCGACCGCTCGACGCGGCGTCTCTGGGCTGCGATTTTCTGGCGTTCAGCGGCCACAAGCTCTTTGGGCCGACAGGCGTCGGCGTGCTCTACGGCAAGCGCGCGCATTTGGAATCGATGCCGCCCTATCAAGGCGGGGGCGATATGATCGCGAACGTGAGCTTCGCGGGCACGACCTTCAAAGGACCTCCCGAGCGCTTTGAGGCGGGCACGCCGCACATTGCCGGTGTCGTGGGTCTTGGTGCCGCCGTGGAATGGTTCAAGGGGTTACCGCGCGAACAACTTTGGGCGCATGAGGATGCTCTCGTGCGGCGTGCGACGGAAGGGCTCTCCGGCATTGACGGTGTGCGGATCATCGGAACGGCGAGGGAAAAAGTCAGTGTTATCTCCTTTCTTCTCGATGCCGCCCACCCGCACGATATCGGAACCTTCCTCGACGCCGAGGGCATCGCCATTCGCGCAGGGCATCATTGTTGCCAGCCGCTCATGGCTCGCTACGGCGTTCCCGGCACGGCGCGCGCGAGCTTCTCGATTTACAACACGATGGAGGAAGCCGACAGGCTCGTGACCGCCGTGCGGCGCGTGGCGCGCTTTTTTTCCTGAGGCAATCTGATGGACGACTTGAACGAGCTGTATCAGGACATCATCCTCGAACATCACAAGCGCCCGCGCAACTTCCGGGCGCTGCCGCAGCCCACCCACCGGGCCGCGGGGCACAATCCGTTATGCGGTGACGAGGTTGAAGTCTACCTTGCTGTGTGCGACGGACGGATCGAGGAAGTGGCCTTCCAAGGCCAGGGATGCGCTATTTCCCGTGCGTCTGCCTCGCTCATGACCGAGGCCCTCGCGGGCAAGCGCATTGACGAAGCCCGCAAGGTCTTCGCAGAGGTGAAGGACACTCTCTCCGGCGATGCTCCCGAGGCGGGGATGGATGAAATCGGGGAGTTGGCGGCGCTCCAAGGAGTGCGCCGTTTTCCTGCCCGTGTGAAGTGCGCGACGCTGCCGTGGCACGCCTTCGAAGCTGCTTTGGAAGGAACCAAGCGCGTCTCCACGGAAGGCTGGGGGGATCTCTCCCGTTTCGGAGCAGCGGAAATATGATCGATTTAAGGCTTGATCCATGCTTAAAAATCATTGTTTTTCTGCCTAAATTAAGGCGTCAAAAACAAAGTTTGAAGTTTTAGGCCGGTTCACTTTCCCTTTGGCTTCGCAAAATGAAGGTGATGGGAGAAGTCGGAAAGGATACATGAGTTGAGCCAACCGCACACATTCGGTCCTTTTGTGGTGTATTCTTTGGCGGGAGATACTCTAGCGGCCTCGGTGCGGATGCCTCCGTATCTGCTGTCCTCTTGGGTTGCTATCTTTGCCGTGTTCGCCTTCATCGGACTCTCCGTTTTTGCCCTCGAGCATCGGCGTAGAGTACGCCGCGAGAACGAGCGTCTCGAGGCCGTTTTGAGCGAGCGCACACGGGAACTGAAAGATGCGCGCGACGCTACCTTCCGCTTTCTCGCGCACCTCAGTCACGAAATCCGTACGCCGATGAACGGAGTCATCGGGATCGCACGGGAACTCGAGTTGACCTGCGAAGATCCAGTACGCCGCGAGCATGCCTCGACCGTTCGGAGGAGCGGTGAATTTCTTCTCAAGATCGTTGACGATGTTCTTGCTGCGGGGCGGATCGAGGCTGGCGGAATTGAGTTGGAGCGGGTGCCCCTGAACGTCGCGGAGATTTTTGATGACTGTATCCTTCTATTGCGCGACACCGCGCGGAAGAAGGGACTGGACTTGCGCCTCGACATTTCACCGGCCGTCCCTCCGGACCTGACGGGTGATCCCACGCGCCTGCGGCAGATACTGATAAATCTTATCTCGAACGCCGTTAAGTTCACGGATGCGGGCTTTGTGGAAGTCTCGGTTGCGGCGGAGGAGTGCTCGGACGACCGGGCACTTCTCAGGTTTGTTGTGCGCGATACCGGGAAGGGCATTCCCGAGAAAGCCCGCGAGCGGATATTTGAGCCTTTCCTGCAAGCGGACGCGTCCACGACGCGGTTATATGGCGGAAGCGGTCTTGGCCTCGCGATCACGAAGCAGTTGGTCGATCTTCACGGGGGTTCAATCGACTTGAGCAGCGTGGAAGGGGAGGGCACGACCTTTATGATGAGTATATCCTTTGAACGATCCGGAAAGGGCACCGCGGTTGGGCGCGAATCGAAAGCCGTGGCGGATTCTCCGTCTGAAGGAAAGCCGTCGGCGGGGGACGCCGGAGGGCGGCAGACTGCGCTGCGCATTCTCATTGCGGAAGACAATCCCGTGAACCAAAAGGTCTGCACCATGTTTTTGCGGCGCGGCGGGTTTGCGTCGGAGATTGCCCGTGACGGCCGCGAAACCCTCGAAAGGGTGGCCAGCGGGCGCTTTGACCTTGTGCTCATGGACCTGCGCATGCCTGGTCTGGACGGAATCGAGGCGACGAAGGCGATCCGCGCGGGTGAAGCGGGTGAAGCATACCGCTCCATTCCGATCATCGGTTTGAGCGCGACGACCGACGACGAGGGATGCTCGCGGTTCGAGGCAGCCGGTATCAACAGCCGCCTGAGCAAACCTCTGTCCATGGACGGGCTTGTTGCCGCCGTGCGGGAAACACTTGGAATCGCAGCCAACTGCGGCGGGAAAGAGGATCTGTGAAGACGCCGCCATGCGGCGCAAACGCGGTCGCGACATCGCAACCCGCTGCCACGGAGGCCGCGCTGGAAATGTTCGCCGCGGGGGGCAATGCGGTAGACGCTGCTCTCGCGGCGGCGATTTGCCTCACCGTTACCGAGCCGACTTCCAACGGTATCGGCAGTGACGCTTTCGCCCTTGTGTGGAACGAGGGTTCGCTTTACGGCTACAACGGGTCCGGGCGGAGCCCCCGCGGCCTCGACGCGGCAAGGTTTTTCGGTCGCCCGGAAATGCCGCGGGTTGGCTGGGACAGTGTCACAGTGCCCGGCGCCGTCGATACGTGGCGCGCGCTGCACGGGCGTTTCGGGCGTCTGCCGTTTGGCGACCTCTTTCGCCCCGCTATACGCTGCGCGCGCGAAGGTTTTCCGGTCGGTCCGGTGACGGCGGCCTCATGGGCGGCGATGCGGGCGCGTGCGGCGCCGCGCTCGGCCTTTGCCCGGTCCTTCCCGGCATTCGTCGAGCACTTTTTTCCGGATCAGTTCGAGCCGCGCGCAGGGGCCGTCTTTCGCTCCGGGGCCGTTGCCCGTACTCTTGAGGAAATTGCGGCGACAGGCGGCGAATCGTTTTACCGGGGCCGCCTTGCACAGGAGATCTCCTCCGCGGCACGCGATGCGGGCGTGGCACTCCGCGAGGTCGATCTCGCCGAGCACATGGGTGACTGGGTGGAACCGCTTTCGGTGGACTACTCCGGCTACACTGTTCACGAGCTTCCGCCCAACGGGCAGGGTCTTTCCACTCTCGTCGCGCTCGGGCTTCTCGAAAACCGCGCCGCCCAAGTTCCGTCCGGCGACACCGATGCGGCCACACACTGGCTCATCGAAGCGATGAAGATCGGCTTGGCCGAAGGCGCGGCGCACATTGCCGATCCGGGGCATATGCGGGTGCGTGCGGAGGCCCTCCTCGATCCCGCCTTTCTTTCCCGGCGCGCGCGTGACATACGCGGTGACGTTGCAGGGTCGGTTTACGCGACCCCGCCCAAGGCGTTCGGCACCGTCAACCTCGCCACGGCAGACGCGCGGGGGACCATGGTCTCCTTCATCCAGTCCAATTTCTGGGGATTCGGTTCGGGTGTCGTTGTTCCGGGTACAGGCATCTCTATGCAAAACCGCGGCTACGGTTTTTCCACCGTAGCGGGCCATCCCAATGCCGTCGCGCCCGGCAAGCGGCCTTTCCACACCATAATTCCGGGCTTTGTCACCCGCGAAGGCACGCCGGATATGGCTTTCGGGCTCATGGGCGGGCACATGCAGGCGCAGGGTCATCTGCAGATGGCCCGCCGTATCCTCGCGCTCGGTGAGCACCCGCAGGAGGCCTGCGACGCCCCGCGCTGGCAGTTGCGCGAGGACTTTCAACTCATTTTTGAAGAGGCTTATCCGGGGGAGCGCATCGCGGCGTTGCGCCGCCTCGGTCACCCTTTCGCCGGGCGTGCCCCGGATATTGTCTTCGGCGGCATGCAGGCGGTTCGTCGTTTGCCCGGCGGGGCATACACCGCTGCTTCGGACCGCCGCAAAGACGGCTATGCCGCGGTTTGTTAGCCTTTGGCAAACGCCCCGGACCGTTGTTTGCGATGTTCAAAAAACGGTGAAATCTCAGCCCGCGCAACATGCACCGGCGCAATGCTCTTGCGTCAAACGGAGGCCCGCTTTTGAAATCCAGTCTGCCACCACCGGAGTTTGAACTGATGAAGATGCGCTGTCGCCGGATTCCATTGCGCAGGAGGGTATTGTTCATCCTGTTGTTTTTCGCTGCTGTCGCCTTGCCGCACGGTTCCGGGACAGTGCCTTCAGCCGGAACGCCGGTGCGCCATGCGGAGGGCTACGGTGTTCCATGGTTCGAGGTGCCCGCAGTGCTTCAAAGCAGCGGTTTTGCGCCCGCCGCTGATGGAGTTGCCGCTTCCGGAGGAACGGAGTTTTACGATCACGGTGAGCCGACGCCTTTTGAGCAGCTCATGCTCGAGCTGGTGAACCGGGCGCGGGCCGACCCCGGTGCGGAGGCGGCCCGCCTCGAAATCGACCTG
>SKLD01000473.1 GCA_007123395.1 Opitutales bacterium | reverse complement strand
GCCGCTCACTCGTCCCGCTCATGCACGGAGACAACTCCGACTGGGACGACGAAACCTGCTCCTTTTTTCTGCAACAGGGCTTTCGAAACATCATGGTTAAGCGGGGCGCTCTCAAATTCCAGTATTATGAGCACGAAGAGAAGGGTATCATGCCGGAGGTTCTCTTCGACCTCAAGGCCGATCCCCGTGAAACCCGCAACGCCGTCGACGACCCGCGCCACTCCGCCGCCGTCGCCGCCCTGCGCGCACGCACCGCCGCTTTGCGGGAGTCTCTTCTGTAGGGTCATACGTCCCGGACACTCTGCGTGCGATTGTGGGGAATGAGATTGTTCCCCGCCGAATGGCCCATTCTATTTGTTCGCAAGTAAACCACACCCTTCAATCCGTTATTCATCCCAAGAAAGGCCCTAATCCCATGCATTCCCGCACGAATTTCCCAACCATCGAACCCGGCGATTCCGCCGCCGGGCAGACCGCGCGCATCCAAGCCGCCGTCAACGCCGCCCACGCCGCCGGCGGCGGCACCGTCGTAATCGCGCCCGGCGTACACCTCTGCGGCTCCATCGAATTGAAGTCCGGAGTCGAACTGCATCTCGCGCACGGCAGCCGTCTCGTCGCGGCGGACGATCCCGCCCTTTTCCCCGTCCTCGTCGACCACGACCCTAAGCTCACAGCAAACAAGGCCTGCGGGGCGCTCCTCCAGGCACGCGGTGCGGTGGACGTTGCGGTCACTGGATCAGGCACACTGGACGGAGGGGGCGCATGGGAAACCGTGCCCGACTGGCTGTCAGCCCAGTCGATCTTCCGCCCGGCCATGGCTTACCTCGAAGATTGCGAAGGTTTGCGTATCGAAAGCGTCTCCTTCGTGGGCGCGAAGTGGTGGTGCCTGCATCTCCGCCGGTGCCGTCATGTGCGCGTCCACGGCGTGCGCATGCGCCACAACTGGCCCAATAGTGACGGTATCGATCCGGACGGCTGCCGCGACGTCCTCATAAGCGATTGCGATCTCACCTGCGGCGATGATTGCATCGTCGCGAAGAGCACACAGGGAGACGATTGCGAGAACATCGTCATTACCAACTGCCTCCTCACGACGCCCTGCGCCTGCTTCAAGCTAGGCACGGAAAGCCGCGGCACCTTCCGCAACATCACCCTCTCCAATTGCGTGCTGCGCGGCAACGTCGGCTTCGCCCTCTACATGAAGGACGGAGGGCTCATGGAGAATATCCACGGCAGCCAACTCGTCTTTCACACCGATTCCGCCTACCCCATCCTCATTGACGCCATGCCGCGCGACTACCGTTCGGGCAAGACGGCGGGGACCATCCGCAACGTACGCCTCGGCCCCTGCGGAGTGCGCGGACCCGGACGCGCGTGGATCGAGGGCCCGGCGGAAGGCAGTGTCGAGAACATCCGCCTGCATGACATCGACTGGGTGTTGACCGCTCCCCTTCCCTCCGCGCCGCTACCCAAACCGCTCGGCAGCGCAAGGGTACAGGTCGATCCCGCACGGCCCGCATACGAGGCGCACCGCGCCCAGGTTATCGCCGTCAACGTGGCCAACCTCCGCGTCGACAACTGGTCCCTCACCGGTGCAGACGCAGGCGAACGCGATCTTATCTGGCGCACCGAATAAATGGGTCTTGTTCCCGGAGAACCCGGCGACGGGCGGGAGGTGGAGACCGAGGCCGCGCTCACTACAGAAATAGCAGGTCGCTCGCCGTATCGGTTTACCGCTTTATCCCGGTAGCACGCTCACGCCGGACAATGCGAGATCATCGGTCGGGGTTCCGGACTCCTGCGCTTATAGATCATGGGATCATCAGCCCGCCCGCATCGTTCGGAAACATTAGACGTTTTCACACGGTGAAACTTTCCGGCTTGACATGCACAGCCTGTGCACAGTATACGCTATGCTATGGGTTCGAAGACAATATCGTTGAGTGAAACGGCCTATCGGCGACTACGCGCGCAGCGGCGAACCGACAGTGAATCTTTCAGTCAGATCGTGATGCGCGCGCACTGGCGGGATGAAGCGGTCACAGCCGGTGATTTACTCGCTGTGTGGAAAGATGAGCCACCGTTTTTCAGCGAGGAGGAACTCCACGCCATGGAGGCGGCTAAGCGCGAACAGCCTGCGCCCGAGGACAAATGGAGCGTTCGTTCATCCTTGAAACGACCTTCCTGATCGACTTCGAGCGAGAGATCAAAACAGAACCATGCATCTGAAAAATCCCCTCATCGACGAACCCGGCATGTCCGACCCCCATGCCCTCGTTCTTGGCAAAACCTGCTACCTCTTTACCGGCCACGACACCGGCTTCGGGGTGAGCGACTGGATCATGCCGGAGTGGCGCATCTACCGCTCGGACGACCTGCAAGGGTGGACGCACACAGGCACCATCTCCCCCGCCGACAATTACATGGGCGCGGGCAATACCTCTTGTTGGGCCGGTGATATTGTGGAACGCAACGGGCGGTTCTACTGGTTTTTCTCCAACGGCAACCGGGACTGCGGGGTGATGGTGGCGGAACGTCCGGAGGGACCTTACCGCGACGCTCTCGGTGGACCGCTCGTCGATTCCTTCGATCCCACCGTATTCACGGACGACGACGGGACGCCCTACCTTGTGTATGGTATGCATGAATACAAGATCGCGCGGCTGAAAGAAAATATGACTGAACTGGCGGAGACGCCCCGTGCGATACAGTTCTCCCGCAAGGGAGCCTTCCCGAGTATGGACAAAAACTCGCTCCACAAACACGGGGATCTCTACTATCTCGGATGCTCCGGCCACTATGCGACGGCGGACAATCCCTATGGCCCCTATGAATACCGGGGTCTCGTCGGCACCGGTTGGCAACTGGAGAGCCCCTACGCCCACGGCGATTTTTTTGTCTGGAAGGACAACTGGTACCACGTCTGGTGCCGCTACCGCGACCGGCGTATCGACCGCATCCGCGATTGCTTCATCGCTCCCGTTCGCTACCTGCCCGACGGCACAATGCAGGACGATCTCACCGCTCTGCCGCAGCACATCAAGGGGCATTACTAGCGGCAGCCGTTCGTCTTCGCCTGTCATCTCCATGAACTCCGCACACACAGTATGGCGCTTCGAAGCACCCGGCGCATGGCGCGGGCGCTCCGTTTCATGGCACGGCGCACCGACAGCCGCCGACGACCCCTGCGAAGGCCGGTGCCTCGCCTTTGACGGCACAGGAGATGCATTCGTCGTGCCGGAAAATCCGGTGGCGGGCATGGACGCTTTTTTTATTGAAGCACGTTTTCTTCCGCTGCCGGGCGGGCCGGAGGAGCAGCGCTTCCTGCACATCCAATGCGACGGCTCGGCGGACCGCGCCCTGCTCGAACTCCGCGCCACGCCACGCGGCTGGTACGGCGACGTCTTCCTTTACGCGGGCGGGCGCGAGCGGTTTCTCAACGATCCGGAGCGCCTACACCCTTTCGGACGTTGGGCGACGCTGCGCCTCGAATACACGGGCCGTGAACTGGCGCAGATCTGCGACGGTAACGAGGAGCTACGGGCCGACGCGGGGCCGGGCAAACTCGGCCCGGGCCGCACGTCGGTGGGTCGCCGTCTCAACGGGATCTCGCCCTTCCGCGGCTGCATCGCGTGGATACGCTTCGGCGAGTTGGCGAAGCCGCCCTCTACGGAGACCGAGCCTACTTGAACGGAATGTGCCGCCCTCCAACAAAGTCCCACAAAGCAGGGCCTCCGGGGGCTGCCTTGTCGAGGTAGACCCAAGGGTCTTCCCGACCGTGAATATGAAAGACCGGATAGGCTCCGTCCAGATCGGTCCACATCCAGCCGAGTCCGCCCGCATGCCAGAACCACAAACGACCGTCGCGACCGGCGAGTTGCCCCCAGCCGAGCGCTTCGTGCCTTACCCACGGATACCGCGTCGGCTCGATGCGACCAAAAGCGGAATCATGCCAAGGGCCGTCGCCGACAGGCTTTAGCGGACCCCCAAGCGCCCGTTCCACCCGCTCACGCCAATCAGGCGCTTTGTCGGGCGGATTCTCCGGACGCACGACTTGTCCGGCAAAAAGGATGGTGCCGGAAGTGTCTTCGCGCAGGGCAAAAACAAAGGGACGGTCGAAGGTCACGACCGGCGGCAGGCTCGTGGGCCCTCCGATGACAGCGGTAGCGGCAGCGGCTTCGATACCGCCTTCGACACACTGGAGAAAGGCGCTGTGGTCGACGCGGTGGATGTAGTTGTCCGCCACCGGTGCCATGCCCGAGAAGTCGGAGAGCATGGGGTCGAAAGCAGCCGCCATACCAAGTGTCTCGAAGAGGCTTTTGAGTTCCTCGTCCCACTTCACCTGAAAACGCGGCAGACTCAGGAGGATTCGTGTACCGTGTGGCCAGGACCTGCCGAATAGTTCGTCATCGAGCGCGAATTTTCCGCCGTCCATAGCCGTCACGACATCAGTTGGGGTGCGACCCTCGCGCGGCAGCAGCACGACAAAGGAGAAGGATCCGCCGGCGAGCGGTAGTGCAACGACCTCGGCCCACTCGTTGCTGCCATAGGGAAATGCGCCGTCTTGGCTCATCATCCGCACTTCCATTGTCTCGCCGGGTGAGACATGGAACGAGCCCGCAGTCGTCACTTCCGGATGAAACGGCTGTTCAAACGGCGCGCGGAAGGCGAGCGCGTTGACAAGCACCCATCGCGTGAGATCCGTAAAGCCTTCTTCCGGAATCAATTCTGGAATGCGCTCAAAGGTCTCTCCCTCGACCCATTCGTTGATCACACCGCGAAGAAATTCGCGCCCCGCCTCAGAGCGGAAGTCGCCGCGTTCCACACCGCTGCCGTAGTGTGCGGCGAGGCGTTCGATATAGGTCTGCTCAAGCGGCCATTGCGCATCCGCCCACACGCGGTTGGCAATGCCTACTTCCGCGCGGTCGTCTTCCACGGCGGCAAGGACGGCGGCAGCGAGGGCGGCGATTCCGGGATGGGTGGCCTCATGGCCGCCGTAGCCGAGGACCGCCTCCATTTCCGCGGCCGTTTCGCCGCGCGCGCCGGCGTAGGCCATGCCCATCGCCAGATGAATGCTATAAGGCGAAAAGACCAGATCCTCGCCCGGATTTTCGCTCTGCAGGGCGGAGAGTGCCGCCCACGCGAACCGGTTATTCGCTTCGGCGGCGTCGAATGCGGCGCCTGCCAATGCCTGAGGCCCGGAAATAAATGTCAAAACGGCAAGCAGAGCGGTCATCCGCACCGCCGGGCATTTCGGATGAATCATAGCGAGCATGGCGATCCTTCCTTCTGCAATTAAGTCGGGTTTGAATAACAAGGAACATACCGAACCCTCGGTGAATACGCAAACACGTTTCCGGCAGATGCGGGAGTTCCGAACTTTTTAATTCTACTTTGTCGGATTTACCCTCGCCGACTTCAAAAGCGGCAGCGGAAGTCACTCTCCGGGATGCTCAAGGGCACAATACCCCGCCCGCGAGCGCGCCACGGCCAGATCCACGTTGTCGAGGAGTTCGACGGGCCGACACGGCGGCGGACGCTTCAGCATGGCAAGGACACGCGCCCCTTCTCCGTCTTCCAGCCAATCGCGCGTTCCCAGCGCCCGGCCCTCCGTGAGAAACCGCGCGCGCAGCCGCAACAACTCGTGCGGCTGCAGCTCTCCGCCGTTCTTCACCGCTTCCAGCAACGCCTCCGGGTCGATCCTCGCGCCCGTTCCGTCGCCTTTCGACCCCGCTCCTTTCCCGAACATCAGCAGACGGTAGCGCGCGAACGCCTCCGCGGGGGTCTTCGCCGCCGGGAAGCAGGCACAGAGCGCGCGACATAGTTCTTCCTTGCCCGCCAGCGCTTCGGTGTAGCCGCACCAGCGGTAGTTCTCCGGCAGATCCGCCAAACCCGCCCGCACCGCGTTCAAGTCGATGTAGGCCGCGATCAGCCCCACCAGCCACGGCGTGTCCTGCACAAGCACGCTGCCGAAGCGCTCCGCCCACAGCGTCCCCGCCGTCCCGTGCGCGAGGTTGAACCACCGCGTGTAGCGCTGCCGCAAGGT
>SKLD01000049.1 GCA_007123395.1 Opitutales bacterium | reverse complement strand
GAGCATCGATATGCTCTACAATATGATCCAGCTGAATATCCGCGGGCTTTCCACCGACCCCGTGCGCATCACCGTCAAGTGCGAACCTCACGAAGGCAAAACACTGCGGCCGGTGGAATAAGCGCACGCGAAGCGACTTTCCGAAAATTGACGGCGGCCGATTCCCATCGGATTGAGCCTCATAGAATCAAGACATATCCAAAGAGGCTCCGGATGCTGGAGCCTATTGAAATGTCTGATCTTTAAAAAACATTTAAAGGGGCCAGCCGTTCGGCTGTGTAATTTTTCTGAAGAATGCTGCATGTTGCATGTCTGGGCATGTTGCCCCAAAAAAAGCCCCTCATGGAGGGGCTTGTAGTGGCACAGTGAACAACAAACCCAATACCGTCACCGTTTGAACCGGCGGCGCCAAACGACTACCGCGAGCGCGAGGACCCCGAAGATTGCGACATAGGCCGACGGCTCCGGGATGACATTGATTTGAATCTCCGTCACGCTAAAGGACCACTCCGGGTCGTCCGCGACGGGCCAGCCGACTTCGTGAGGATCGCGTGCCCAGAACATAACCTGAAGCCTGTCGATATCCGCAAGGCTGAAGGCGTTTCCTTCCGTACCGTGACCGGGGATGCCCGTGCCCATCTCATCAAACTGGAGGGTGAATTCCGTCCAATCCGAGGGGACCTGAATGGCTTGGTACGCCGCCCCCGTTTCCCCGTCCGCGTCGAAGCTCAAAACACTCACGCCGACATTGCCAAAAGCACCGGATGACGTGCCCTTGAGCCAAAAGGTGAGCGAAATATCGGCCAGTGTATTCGCCGGCGTGAAGACCGTGGAGACATTCGGCGAGGGCCCGCGCAAAAAGCCGCCATACCAGCCTACGGTGGAGTTCGGGTAATATCCGGCGCGCTCGCCTCCCGGTCCGTCCAGACGAATCTGGGCGGGATTCGGATTCATGCCGAAGTTGTTGCCGAACCAAGGATCGGTGTTGACAAGGTTCGTGTCGAGCGGGAGGCCTTCGAAGGTTCCCGAGTAGAGGGTTGTCGGATTGGCCAGCACCGCCGTTGCGGAGAAGGTCAACAACCCGAGAGTAACAAGCATGCGTTTTATCATTTGCAGTTGGGTTTTGATTTGATTTCAGTTAGGAAGTTGTCCCCGTCGTTCGATGCCCCTTCCGCCTGATAGATGACGGTCGGCAATCTGAAGACAACAGTCGCTATCCTTGTGGAGCTTGCGCAACAACCCCAGCCGATCAACATGAAACCTGTTGCATCAAGGTGAAAGGGTCGGTAACACTTGCGCCAGTGCGGCGAAGCAAGAGGGAGCACCGGACTTAAAACCGGTAACTTGCGGTAAAGAGGAAGCGACGCGGGTCCTGCACGGTGAAGCGATCAGGAACGAACAAAGCCTGACCATCGGTCACATAACTGCTATACCGATATGGGCGGACAATCTCCTTATCAAAGAGATTGGAGACATTCAACTGCAGGGAAAGCCTCCCGTCGCGAACGGAACGCTCGTATCCGAGCACCACAGTCGTGAGGATGTAGCTGTCGGCATAGACGTAGTCGAACGGATCCCCCGGCCGGTTCCCGACCGTGCGCTTTCCGCGCATGTTGGCACCGCCGCCGATAGAGAAGCCTTCCAAAGATCCTTCGCGAAAGAAGTAGCGCGTGAAGAAATTGGCCGTGTAGCGGAAAGTTTCATCGATACGGCGGCCTTCGGCAAAGCCGCCGATGCGTCCTTCGATACCTTGGAGGCTGTTGCGCGCAAGGTCGGCGCGGAGGCTGTCGGAAAGGTCTTCAGACGCTTCGAGTTCGGCGATTTCCGACTCCCAGAGAGGGCGGTTTTCCTCCACATAGGCACGTGTGTCCGCGAAACCGTCGGTTTGTTTCGTTTCAGGAAAACTGATATTGAAGAGAACACGCCAGTTCGGTGCCGGGTTGGCGGTGAAATCAAATTCCCATCCGGAGCCTTTGAAGGAAACGCGGTCCTGATAGTTTTCGACTTGGAGATCGTCACGTTCGAGGGCGCCCCAGATGCGGTTGATGTTGCCCGCCTCGCCGCGGATTCGGTTGTTATCCTCTTCGTTGCGGTAGTAGGTGACCGTTCCGGAGATGCGGTTGTCGTAGAGAAAGAACTTCATCCCTCCCTCAAGCCCCTTGCTCTCGAGCGAGGGCAGACCCCGCCCGTCGATGCCGAGCGCGACATTGCCCACATCAAACGATTCCGAATAGCCGGCGAAGACACTCAGGTAGTGGGTCAAATGGTAGACCGCGCTCCCGTTGAGACTGGTGACATTCTGGCGGTCGACGGTCTCCGTCGGGCCGATTCCGGTGATTTCGTTAGTCACGGCGTCACGTTCCTCGAGCCGACGGTTGGTGCGCTCGCGGTAGAAATCCCGGCGCGCGCCGAACATCGTATGAAGCGCGCGTGTATCGAGCCACTGGCCCACAGCGGCCGTCTGCACGTAGGTCACGGGTTTTTCGGAAACGAATGCCCGCGTGTGCGCCTCGCGCGCCTCGATTCCGCTCACCGGATCGCGGGCGGGCGGGACGGCGACATCGAGGTCGCGTTCGGAGGCGTAACGCCGGACAAAGATCCGGTTGGCCGGAAGGGATTGTTCATTGCCCCCGACGAGCACAGGATTGGAACCGTTGGTCCGCACCCATTCAAACCAGTCAATGGAGAACCGGTCGTTGCGGTGCCCGGTTTGCACAAGGAAGCGCTGGTCGGTGAAATCGCTTTCGAGAAGATAGGCGAGGGAGGCGCGGATGTCGGAAACTCTGTTTGTCTGCTGGTCCGTCCACAGGCGCGCCTGACCGTAAGCCTCGCCGAGGTAGGGATTGGGCAGGCCGTCGGGAAGGGTCTCGTTCACATCGATGGTCCATGCGTCGAAGAACCACCGGCGGGCGTCGCGGGTCTGTTCCTGATAGTTGGCGGCGAGTTCAAAGAAAAGGTTGTCGCCGAAGCGATGGTCCCAGTAGGCCGAAACGGTCCAGTAATCGTTGTAGACGCCGGCGTTCGGTGCTTGGAGGGATTCCCTGTGGTTCGGTATGACGGCGGCGGAAGGCAAGCCCTCCTGCTCGACAGGGAGCAGCTGACGGAAGCTCCCCGCCGTGCTCGCGAAACCCTGGAAGTTCACCACGCCGAGATCGGGCCGGGCGGCGTTGTAGACGAGCTGAACCTGACCCTGTCGCTGCAAGGTGGGCGGGACTTGGCCCGGCTCGATGAATCCGGGATTGGTCGTAACACCGTCCCAGCGGCTGAAATTATCCAACATACCGAAAGTGATGAGTCGATGGAGATCGCCCCATTCACCGTCGAGGCGGATGGTCGAGCGCTCCGTGGGGCGGAAGGTGAGCGTGGCGAAGAGACCGTCGCGGTCGTTTTTGCCCACGTCGCGCCAGTCGTCGAATCGCTGCAGGAGGCCGACGGCACGCACCTGCAACTTCTCCGAAACTTCAATGTTGGCATCGGCCGTCACGCGGAAGCCGCCAAAGCTGCTCCACTGTGCGAGCACCTCGCCGAAATTCTCCCGGTGCGCGCGCTTCGAATTGACATTGGCGATACCCCCCGAGCCGGAATCTCCGAAGACGAGCCCGTTGGGACCGCGCGAAAAATCAATGCGTTCGGTGCTGAAGGCGTCGGAGTTGATGTACCAGCGGAAGAAATTGCGTGTTTGGTAGCCACCGCCGAGGCTGCGGAAGCGCACTTGGTAGTCGTTGTAGAGATCCTGCCCGCGTACCTCCGTCTGGGGGACGGCGTTGGGTGCCCAGCGCGCCGCCTCGAGGAAGTTGGTCGCCCCCACGTCCCGGATAAAGGCGTCGGTGAAAACCGTCACCGCCGCCGCCGTGTCGCGTAGCTGCGTGGCAAGGCGCCCGCCCGCGAGTGAACTCGTCGCGGTGTAGCCGACGTCGCCCGACACATCGACGATGAAGGGAGAGAGTTCATATACATCGTCCGCCTCGTCCGGCTGCGCGAACACGGCGGCCGCCGCCAGAAGCGGGATAATCACGGCCGCGCGCGGCACGCTGACAGGACGCAATCGTGTCGATTGAAAAGGATGCGGAAATGATGGGTTCGTGCTCATGATTCAGGCTTTCAGAAAATGGGCGGAGTTTGGCCGAGGGGTTTTTATTACAGGCGCGATTCTCCCGTCCCGTCACATGGAATCAAGGTTCTCCGCAGAACCTCACGCGAAACCTGTTACGCGTCAGGCAGGGCATGCAACAGGTTTCGCGGGGAACGGTGTGCAAGTCGCTCCAATCCTCTTTTCCCTTCGAACATGTCTTTGCCCGCGATTCGGGAAACCGGATCGGGCAAAGGATCACTCACCCTCAAAACCGTAACAACTGGAAAAACATGAAATTCATCTCCACCCTAACCTTGGCCGCAGGGGTAACCCTTGCCGCCCTTTCCGCGTCTGCCGAAACCCACACCATCTATTCGGAAGACTACTCGACCTACGAACTCGACACCGTTTTCACCAACCAGAGCCCGTGGTGGGCGCCCAACTGGAACGGTGGAGACATTGTGCAGTCGTCCGTCTCGACAGACGGCCCCGATGGCGCGCGGGCCTTTACCCGTGCCACGCAAGTCTTTGCCGGGCGCTTTTACGGCGGCGGCATCCGCGGGGACATCCGGGCGTATGATATTCCAGCCGGAGTGTCCGACGATCCCGCCGACATCACCCTCCGCCTCTGGATGAAGGGCACCTCATCGCAAAGCCGCGGTCCCGTCGGCCTCAGCGTCATCAGCAAGGATGAGGCGGGTGCCAACACCGGCGCGGTCTATTACAAACTACCTATCGTTCCGGCGGATTGGACGGAAATCGCGGTGTCCTTCGCGGACATGCAGGCGGGCATCCCCAATGTCGAGGAGGGCGATTTCGATTTCAGCTCTCCCGGGCTTCAGGTCTTCATCTGGATGCGTACCGACTATGAGGATGGATGGCCTTTTCAGGAAGACGAAGAACACACCTACTCGGTGAGCATCGCCGATGTCCGCATCGAATCTGTCACGACCGGAGAAGTTCCCGGCGGCGACATCTACGAGGAAGACTTCAGCGCCCTTCCCCTTGATACGGTATTCACCAATCAGGATCCTTGGTGGTCGCCGAACTGGAACGGCGCCGATCCGTCGCAACTCATCGCGGCCACGGATGGCCCCGGCGGATTGGTTGCCGTCACCCGCACGACGACCGTCAACGTCGGTGGCTTCCACGGAGGCGGCATCCGCGGCCCCGTGGTTGATTACAACGCACGGGACGGGGTGGCCCATGAGGACATCAACTTCAGCCTCTGGGTAAAGGGCTCTTCATCGGCGGATCGCGGCGGCGTCGGGATCAGTGTCATCAGCAAGGACGACGAGAACGCCAACACCGGAGCGGTCTATTACCATCTGCCGGTCGTTCCACCCGAGTGGGCCCAAGTCACACTCTCCTTTGCCGACATGATGGCGGGCGTCCCCAACATTGAAGAGGGCGACTTTGACTTCAGCTCGCCGCGGTTACAGGTGTTTCTCTGGATGCGGTCCGATGTTGAGGCCGCCTGGCCCCTCGAAGGAGATGCGGAACACACCTACTCGGTGAGCCTCGCGCACATCCGGATAACGACGGACGAAATTCCCAATAACATGTGGAATGGATTTCCGATCTTCGATGATTGGGTCGACACCGGTCATTGGATGGGTTGGCTCCACGTCGCCAACGCGCCATGGGTCTACAGCTGGGATCTGGCCAAGTTCATCTACATGCCGGGCGAAGGCGACGGCAGCGGTGCATGGGCCTTCATTCTCAACCCGTAATCCGTTCACTTTCGTTCGGAAAGGAATGTAGTGAGGCCGTCACCACAAGGTGGCGGCCTTTCCTTTTGGGTTCCGCGCAACCCCTGTGGGCCGGTCTTCAGAGACTGTTGTTAAAGACACCCACCGGCCTGCGGCCGACCCGATGACGCCGCAGCAGGCTGCGGCTGGAAAAAGCGGCAAGAGCTTGCCGCAGTCCAAGGTGCCTGCGGCACGGAGAAACCACCACGTTCGACGGCGACGCCG
>SKLD01000440.1 GCA_007123395.1 Opitutales bacterium | reverse complement strand
TGGTCTCGGCGGCGACCGTGAGGTTGCCGACGGACGAGGCTCCAAAATTGTTCGCGAACTGGGCAGTGGGCGGGACTTCGGCATCACGGAAGGCGGTTTGCCGGAAATCCACCCGCAAATCCGAATTGTTGAGCATGTATTTGAAGGTAAGGGTGTACTCCTCGCCCGCTTCGAGTTGGAGCGCCGGCGTGGCAGCGAAGTCTCCCTCGTAGCGGCGGTTGGTCCCCACCCATGTGAAGTCGCCACCCGGGCCGGCAACGGTGTTCTGGCTGCTGGCGTTGTCACCGGCGAGCCAGCTCCAGCGGCGAACTTCGTTGCCGATCAAACCTTCCGTGAAACCCGTCAAAAAGCCGTCCAACCCATTCGCGAAGGTCACCTCCGGCAACACCACGAATTCATCCGTGTAGGCCAGCAAGGCGATGCGGTTGTTGCTGATCCCGCTTGTGGGGGACTGCACGGCACCGGCCTGCACCTCGATCAAATAGCTCCGCCGGAAATCAAGGGGGCCATGGCTGAGAACCAATTGGTTGCCCGCCAGGGTGATCCCTGTGACCGGCAGTTCCGAGGAATCGGACAGATCCAGGACCCTGATTTTACCCGCATCCAAAAGGGTCACCGGACGATCGAAGGTGACCGAAAGCGGGTCATGGATGTCGGGGGTGTCGCTGTGCGAGCTCACCAACGGTTGCGCGGGCAGCACCTCGAAGGCCCAGAAAATCGGGGCATTCTGCGCGGATGGATCCCCTTCCAGCGCGACCGCTCCAGCCGAAATGATCACCTCGTAGTTTTCCGAATAGCTCAGGCCAGGAGAAAGGGAAAGACGGTTGCCCGACACCGAAACGCTGCCCACCCCGATGCTGGCGCCATCGGATTTACGCAAGACCGTGACGCCGCTCAGATCCACGGCGTTGATGTTGGCGCTGAAGTCCACGTACACCGGTGTCGTGAGGTCATGAATACTGCCGCCGCGACTCGGGCTGTAAGCGGAGGTCTGCAGGTCATGCGCCAGCCCATACACCTCAAGCTCAAACAGGCGCATCTGGTTTTGGGAGCCTTCGCTCATTTTCGTGACGTGCAGACGAATGCGGTCACTGGCAAGGATCGAAGCAAAGGATATATCGACGACTCCACTGCTTGTGTGGTCTGTCTCGCTGAGGATATTCTGCCACGAAACACCATCCCAATACTGCAGCGAGAAATCCTGCGCAGGATAAGCATAGGAGCCGTTCGCCCCCGTCCAGAACTTCAGCTGCGACAGCTTGTGGTGCCCATCCAGTTGCACTTCGATCCAATGCGGGGGCGTATTATTGGAAACCCAGCGACGGGCCGTGGCACTACTCAAGCCATCGACGGCCGCCCAACCGGGTGTGTTTGCGCTGTTTTGGGAGGAGACCACGACCGGGCGCTGCAGGGCGACGTTCGTGAGCTCGGCCGACGAAGGCACCGCGGGCAAAACAAGGAGCCAGCCCGAGAGAAGAAGGAGGGAAACACGATTCATAAACGTATGGGGACGAAAAAAAGGGTATTGCGGGGAAAGACGCTGGTTTCGGATGAAGCGCCGGGCAGAACCGGAACCGAAAACCAGGCGATCCATAGCCTTCGGGAAGTATGCTTCACGGACGTCCAAGAATCTACCCCGAAAACGGAAGATTCGTTCCCTGTTTTCGGAAGGAAGCATCGGCTCAGGTTTGGTTCGGTTTCTTCTGAAGCATGGTTGCCAGAGCGACAGGCGGGCCGCCGGAGTGTAGGACAGGCAGCTTGCCTGTCTTTTTTGGCGAGTCGCCGGCAGTCGATAGATAGTGGTTTGCCAGAGCGACAGGCGGGCCGCCTGTCCTACAGTGGCGGGGCACACCATCATCCGAAGGGCTGTAGGCCCGATCTTATCGGGTAAGCGCACCGCAACACGCGAGGACACCCCCGCAACGTGGCATAGACATTCCTGTCTGTGCTTGGGCGGCGGTGTCCGCATCGTGCGGGCCCGGCACCTGTGTCACCCTACCCCAATGCCCGGCAGAGTCGGCCTGCTCTGAGCCAGCCGAAGAGGAACCGCTGGAACCACAGACAGGAATGTCTGTGTCACGTTTTGTGCTGATGTCCGTGCAAACACTCCCATCCGTGTAATCCTTCCCATCCGTGGTTCCTCTGGCTCAGGTTCGGTTCTTTCTAACCATGGATGGCATGGATGACCACGGATAGGGGGCTGAGAGTTCTCGCATCGTTCCTCCACTGCCCGGCAAGCCGGCTTGCTCTGAGCCTGCCGAAGAGGAACCGCTAATGGACGGGTAATATACGCTCATCGGCTCAACTGCGGAACACCACTGATTTTCCGATCCTCCCGACCCGCTACCCATTAGCGTCAATGAGCGAGTATTAGCGGTCCCAGCTCTGCTGGACGGGGCCGTTCCAAGCGCACTCCCATCCATGCAATCCTTCCCATCCGTGGTTCCCTTGGCTCGGGTTCGGTTCTTTCTCACCATAGATGGCATGGATGGCCACGGATAGTGTGCGGAGAGTCAGCGCCAACGGCGCGTCCCATACCAGCGCCCAGGCCAGCGGCCTGGGAGTCCCGGCCACCCCCAATTCCGGAGGGCTGTAGGCCCGATCTATCGGGTAAGCGCACCGCGCACGGCAACCTCAGGACTCCTTACTCCGGTGAAGCTATCTCGACACCGTTTGACTACGGGATGCCTTTGATCAAATCGACGTTTGGAGCGCGTGCTCCGTGGCAGGGTGGCCATTTTGGCCCCCTGCTCTGCGGTGTGGGAAAAGCGAGGGTCGCGGGTGTGCAGGCACGGTTTCGGAAAGGCAAAAGCGCAACGCGCTGACCCCCAAATGGCCCCAAGATGGGGTCGCGCCACGCGCAAGACGAAGAGATGGTGTCAAACTTAACTTCACAACTGGCAGACCCCGCATCCGCCCCAGTCACCGCTCCCTCTGCCACGCAATTCCTCTCACAAAGCCCGCCAAGCCCACAAAGCCTACAGCCCGCAAGGCAGGCGGGACCGCCGACCCCTCCTTCCGGTCATTCGCAGACGTCCGGGGAATCCCAGGCCAACAAAAGGAGGAAAACTCCGTGGTACCCTGGATTCAGGAAGAAGAGCGGGTCTCGCCTTGAATGATTACGTGGAGCAACTCCTTGATGGCAGGAACATCCTCCTGCGCGGTTCTCCAGACCATCTCATAATCCACACCGAAGTAATGGTGGATCAGCTTGTCTCGCATTTTGGCCATGTAAGACCAAGGAACAGCGGGATATTTCGCGCGGAAATCCTCGCCCAAGTGCTTCGTGGCTTCCCCAATGATTTCAAAACTCCGCGCAAATGCCCGCTGGTAGGTGGCGCTCTCCGCGAATGCATCCTCCGATAAGCGCGCGCTCGCTTCCATCAGGTAGCTCATCTCATCGTGAATGTGTTTGAGGTATTCAAGAGGCGAGGGGGACATAGGCGGTCTCCTTTAGAATCGAAGGCCCCAAATGCGGGCTGAGGCCTTCGCGGGTGACCAGATCGACGGGAGCCCCGAGACGAGCTTCCAGTAAATCGGAAACAGCCACAAAACTGCGGAAGTTCTTCTTTTTTGGCTCAAAAACCACGAGCACATCATAGTCGCTGTCGCTGTCATCCTCTCCCCGATTGACCGACCCGAAAATACCGATCTCGCGAACGCCCAGGCTGCGCAGAGCCCTCGCTTCTTCACAGACAACTAAGCGAAACCGTTCTTTTCGAGACATTAAAAAAATGATCGGCCCCAAGGAGCCAAAGGTCAAGTCGCCGCTGTTTGCTCCGCATTCTTTTTCCTCTCACAAAGCCTACATCCCGCAAACCCTCCCTCCCCCAGAGCAAAAGCCTTTGTGAGCTTGCCTGTCCTGAGCCAGCCGAAGGGGTGCCTCTGTGAGAGACAAACCAGAGCATCCGCCCCAGTGGCAGACCCAGCGCCTGAGCGCATCCGATGGCAAACCCCTCACAAGAGCGTTTTTGGGCATGATTCCAAGAAGCTCGAAGGGAGGCGGATCAAGAGTCCTGAACCGCGAGGACGCCCGCCCTACGCTCGAAACCGTTGGCATCTGCGAAAAGAAAAAGGCACGGTCTCTTTGCGAAACCGTGCCTGTGAGAAAAACGAAAAACCTACATCCGTCCCGCTTAGCGGCGGCGGCGCCAGGCCACGAAACCGAGGGCGAAGAGGCCGAAGAGCGCGGCGTAGACGCGGGGCTCGGGGATGACGGTGAACTCCTGGACTGAGAGCCGCCTGGCACCTGTATCGTTTACAAACTCATAGTAAAGTCCCATTGCGGTGATGTTATCGAGAGTCACTGCGCCAAAGGTCGAACCGCTCAGTGCGGCTACTGTATCAACCCCGGAACTGTTGGCGAACATGGACACAGGTGAACCGTCCACCGGATTATAAGCAACCCAAGTGAGCGTCGTGACGTCAGAGACCGTTAGACCCGCCCCGGGGTTAGCAATATACCACTGTGTTCCCTGCTGAGCCATCAGTGCTGCAGTTCCATCTGCGACTAACTGCACATTAGTGCTTACTACGCGTGCAGTTGCATCTTCCGCTTCCGAAAGGTTCCACCAAAGGAGATTCACGCCGAAACCGCTACCACTCGTTGTGTTCGCAATAAGAATACTATCAAGATTGTTCTGATCCTCATTGCCAATCCTCACTACCAAATTGGGGGCGCCGCCAGCTTGCCAATGGCCCGCCGCCCAGCCAAAGTTTGGGCTTGGTGGCGGGTTTACGTAAGTTTGGTTCATAATCGCCGTCGTGTGGGACCGGTAGCGGAAGTTGCCTTCATTACCGTTGAGTGTGCCCGCCTGGGTTGATGTGTCTGCATCCGCGAAATTGGTGTTCGAGTTAACGTAATCGGCGGACGGCCCCCACTGTATAATGGTGACTTGAGCGGAGAGCGTGCTCGTCCCCAAGACGAGGAGCGCGAGAGGGATGATTCGAATCATTTTATTCATGGTGTTTTTTTGAGATGGTTTCCAGGTTGAATGGGGTTCCAGACGAAAACCCGTCTGCGAGTATGCCGAGTGGCGCGCGAAAAATCTACCCAACCTCGGACGAATTTATTCCCTTTTTTCGGAAGACTCCTTCATAAAGGGAGGATGGCTTCGACCTCTTACGTCTTTCTGCATTCGCGTCCGGTGGACATAATCAAGCGTGTGCGGCGCGGGTTCATGGATGCCTGGCCCGGTGTGGACGGCGTGGCCTTGGCCGAGTCGGGCACTCTGACGGCTGAGGCCTTGAACGCGCCGGCGTGCCGGGCGGTGGCCGTGTTTGCGTCCGACGCGGGGACGCGCGCGCGCCTGGAAGGCCTGCGCTGCCCGGTGTGGAACTATTCGCATCGATTGGACCCGCTCCCGGCGGCGCGCAACCTGCTGATCGACGATGAGGAACTGGGGGTGCTCGCGGCCACCTTTCTGCTGGCCAAAGGCTACCGCCACTTCGGCTTCATAGCCGATGAAGACACGGCCTTTGCCCGGCATCGGCGCGAGTCCTTCAGCCGAGAGCTGGCGGCGCAGGGGTTTGGCGTCAACTGCCTCACCGGCGAAACTCCGAAGGACATGAGCCCGATTGGTTTCTGGGCGCGCCGGCAGGAAACAATCCGGGCGTGGGTGGAGACCCTGCCGCCGCCCGCCGGCATTTTCGCGGCCAATGATGGCGCAGCCAACCTCTTCCTCTCGTGCCTGCAGGGCAGCGCCCCGGACCTGCTGCCGCTCTACGCGGTCCTCGGCGTGGACAACACCGCGGTCGACCCGATCGGCAGCCCCGCCGCTTTCTCGATCACCTCGATCGAGCCGAATTTTCATGGACTGGGCGAGGCCCTGGCAGAGGAGATCGCCGGTTACCTGCGCGATGGCGAGTTCGCGCCGGGAAGCGTCCGCCGCATCAGCGGGGCCCGCCTCATTGAGCGCGAATCCACCGGTGGGGCCTCCTGCGAGAACCCACTCGTCGCGCGCCTCATGCGCCGCATCCAGAGTCAGATCCTCCGCGGCGAGGCGCCGAGCGTGGCCAAGCTGAGCAGCGTCTTCGGGACATCGTCCCGG
>SKLD01000182.1 GCA_007123395.1 Opitutales bacterium | reverse complement strand
TGACCAAGGAAAAGGCCGAGGAGAACCGCCGCACGCTGAGCCGCCTGCGGGCCGAGCTATGAGGCGACGGCAAACCGAAAACAGAAAAGACCACCTGCATGTCACAACAAATCTTTGAACCCGGCAAAATCTGGCGCGACACCAAAGGTGTTCCCATCAACGCGCACGGCGGCGGCCTGCTCTGCCACGAGGGCGTCGTCTACTGGTATGGCGAGCACAAGATCGAAGGGGAGGCGGGTAACCGCGCCCACGTCGGGGTGCATGTCTATTCCTCGGCCGATCTCTACAATTGGAAGGACGAGGGCATCGCCCTTAGGGTCAGCGACGAGCCCGGCCACGACATTGAGACCGGCTGCATCCTTGAACGCCCGAAGGTGATCCACAACGCCGCCACCGGTAAATTCGTCATGTGGTTTCATCTCGAGAAGAAGGGCTGCGGCTACGACACAGCCAGCAGTGGCGTGGCCGTCGCGGACCAACCCACGGGACCCTTTTCCTACGTCCGTGCCATCCGCCCCAACGCGGGCGTCTTTCCGCTGAATGACTCGCCGGCCCTCCACACCCCGTGTCTGGCCGAGGGCGGGTTCACCGGCGACCACCCGCTGCCGCGCCTGAATGTCGTCGAAAGCAACATTTTCCGCCGCGACCTTGAAGAAGGCCAGATGGCCCGCGACCTGAACTTGTTCGTGGACGACGACGGCAAGGCCTACCACATCTACTCCTCCGAGGAAAACAGCACGCTCCACATCTCGGAGCTGGATGCGGCGTATCTCGCCCCGTCCGGCCGCTTTGCCCGCCTCTTTGCAGGCCGCTACATGGAAACCGCCGCCGTCTTCAAGCGCGGCGGTTACTACTACCTGATCGCCAGTGGCTGCACCAGTTGGGAGCCCAACGCCGCCCGTTGCGCCATCGCCCGCAATATCATGGGCCCGTGGTATGAAATGGAAAACCCCTGCCGCGGCGTGAACCCGCAAAACGGCTTCGGTCCGGACAAGACCTTCGGCGCGCAAAGCACCTACGTCCACAAGTTGCACGGACGCGATGACGCCTTCATCGCAATGTTCGATATCTGGAATCCCGACAACGCCATCGACGGGCGTTACGTCTGGCTCCCCGTCACCTTCGAGGACGACCACGGATTCCTCATCCACTGGCGCGACACATGGGACCTTTCGGTCTTTGAGTAATGAACCTTTCACACTCGATCAACCAACATGCCTGACAAGACAAACACGCGGAAATACGGCTTCACCCTGCCGGCCCAGGAGGGCATGGACGACGTGGTCGTGGAGCTTGCCAAGCGCTGGGGCGCGGATGCCATCCGCGACTCCGACGGCACCGTCCTATCGGACTCCATCACCAGCCTCGGCTATGAAATCTACTCCACCCTCTGCCTGATCCGCGCCGACCAAGAATGGAACCGCGCCCACCCGGAGGACAACCAGCAGAAGTTTCTTTTCTCCGAGCCTCATGTGGCGCGCGCTCACACCATCCGGGTCGATATTCTCGCACGGTATTCGCCCGAGCAATACCGCATCGACGAGATCAACGACTGCAAGAAGTACTGGGAGGTGATCAACCGGACCACCGGTGAGGTGGTGCCGGTGGCCGACTGGGATTACGCCGATGGCATCGTCACCGTGCGCAACTGCGCCCCGTGGAACATCTACAGCGTCAATTTCCTCGTCTTCCAGATTTGGGAAACGACCTCGATGTACAACCACCTCACCAACAACTGGGGCGATAAACCGCACCAGTCCGGGGTGGACCCGCGCAAGAAGGCGACCCGCGAGCACCTCGCCCGCTTTCTCGACAAATGGCTGGAAACCCATCCCGGCACCGACGTCGTGCGCTTCACCTCCATGGCCTACCAGTTCCCCATCATCACGAACCCGGCCCACGAGACGCTTTACCAGGATTGGTATGGTTATCTCGATTGCATGTCTGCCCAGGCGCTCGATGAATTCGAGGCGAAGAAGGGCTACCGTCTGCGCCCGAACGACATTGTGGAGAACGGCTACTTCTGCTCCACCGACCGCGTGCCCGGGCGGGCCTACCTCGACTGGATCGAATTTGTCCACGAGTTCATGGTCGAGTGGTCGAAGGACTGCGTCCGCCGTGTCCACGCCGCCGGCAAGAAAGCCGTGCTCTTCTACTGCGACCACTGGATCGGCACCGAACCCTACAAGCCGCGCTTTCAGGAAATCGGATTCGACGGCATCATCGGTCCCTGCATCAATGGACGCGAGGTCCGCCGCATCGCCGATGTGCCGGGCGGCTTGGTCAAGGAACTGCGCCTTTACCCCTACTTTTTCGCCGTCGATCTGCTCAACCGGCCGACCTTTCAGGAAGGCGGCGATCCGGTGGCCGACTGCAAAAGGTATTGGATGTGGATTCGCCGCGCCATGCTCCGCAAACTGGTCCACCGCATCGGCTACGGCGGCTATCTCGATCTCGCCGTGAAGTTTCCCGATTTCATCGACTACATCGAATACCAGACGAAGGAGTTCTACGGCATCTGCGAGAACACGGATTTCACGCCGGTCGAAAACGCGCCGTTCAGGGTCGGCATTTTCAACGCGTGGGGACAAGACCGCTCGTGGGGCTACGATCAGTCGTGGCCGGAAGGGGCCATCGTCGAATCGCTTTCCGGCCAGCCATTCGACCTTGTCTGGCTGAACTTCGACGACATCCGCGGCGGCATTGCCAAGGACATCGGAGTCATCATCAACCTCGGCCTCGCCGGCACTTCATGGAGCGGCGGCGAAAACTGGAAGGATCCGCGCGTCGTCGCCGCCATCCGTGAATTCGTGGACCAAGGCGGCGGCTTTCTCGGCGTGCTCGATCCCACCGCCTGTGAAAACGGCGGCGCCTATTTTCAACTCTGGGATGTCCTTGGTGTCCAGAAGGAGGTCGGCCTCTCCAACGATACGAAAAAGATCCTGCCCACGGATGAGGTGGACGGTCATTTTCTCCTCGCCGATTCCGCGAATGGCGCGCCCGATCTCGGCAAGCACGTCGAGGGGATCTATCCCTGCGTGGCGTCCGCCGAAATCGTCGCCAAGGATGCCGGGGGCAGCGTCACCATCGCCGCCAACAAATACGGGAAGGGGAGGGGTGTTTACCTCGCCGGATTCAAGTTCGGCGCCGAACAAAACCGCCTCCTTCAACGCGCCCTCTGGTTTGCGGCGGGCAAGGAGGATGCGATGCCGAAACGTTGGTTCTCGGCCAACATCCACACCGAAATCGCCGGATACCCGGAAACAAAAAAATACATCGTTATCAACAATGCCAACGAGCCGCAAACCACGGTGATCACCGACGGAAAGGGCAACGAGCGCACTGTTGAGCTGGCGGCCAATGCTTCCCGGTGGTTCAACGATGACGGCCGTGAAATCACCTGACGCCAACTTCACCTGAGAAACTAGCACACATTCAATCTGCATCCGAATTATGAAAACCATCACGAAATCCATCCTCGCTCTCACCGTTACCACCCTCGCCGGTTCGCTCCTCGCCGCCGAACGCGCCACGCCGAACATCATCGTCATCATGACCGATGACCAGGGCTACGCGGACGCCGGTTTTCAGGGGAGCAAGGATCTTCGCACGCCGCACATGGACGCGTTGGCGGAGAGCGGCGTGGTCTTCACTGATGCCTATGTCACCTACCCGGTGTGCGGTCCGAGCCGGGCGGGTTTCATCACAGGTCGATACCCCCAGCGCTTCGGCTTTGAGCGAAACCCGCAGTACCGCCCGGATGACCCCGAGATGGGCCTGCCTTTGTCCGAAGACACCATGGCGGACCTGCTCGCCAAGGCGGGCTACACCTCCGCCATCATCGGCAAGTGGCACCTCGGCGCGCATCCCGATCTGCATCCGCTCAACCGCGGGTTCGACTTCTTCTACGGCCACCTCGGCGGAGGGAAACACTACTTTCAGGAGCACCTCACCATCCGTGATCCGATGAGTATCCGCAACGAGGGCCAGAGCTACCGAACATGGATTCAGCGCGACTTCGAGCCTGAGAAGTTCGAGGGCTACCTCACCGACCGGTTCTCCGATGAGGCCGTTCGCTTTATTGCCGAAAACAAGGAGCAGCCCTTCTTTCTTTTCCTCTCCTACAACGCGCCGCACACCCCCATGCAGGCACCGGAGGAATACCTTGAGCGCTTCCCCGACATCGAAAATCCCCTGCGGCGGATCTACGCCGCCATGTTGAGCGCGGTCGACGACGGTGTCGGGCGCATCCTCGCGAAGCTCGATGATCTGGAGCTGCGCGAGAACACCATGATCTTTTTCCTTTCGGACAACGGCGGACCGACCGATGCCAACGCTTCCGACAACCGGCCGCTGCGCGGTTACAAGAGCGACGTCTATGACGGCGGTTGGCGGGTGCCCTTCGTCTTCAGTTGGCCCGGCACCGTGGAGGGCGGGAAACGCTTCCACGGCATCACCAGCGCGATGGACATACTCGGCACGGCCGCAGCCGTCATCGGTCTCGAAATCGCCGAAGAGCGTCCGCTCGACGGTGTCAATCTCCTGCCTTACCTCTCCGGCGAAAAGGAAGGTGCTCCTCATGAAGTGATTTATCTGCGGAAGTTTGACCAACAGCGCTTCGCCGTGCGCCAAGGCGATTACAAGCTGGTGATTCCCTACCGCGAGCAGTCCCCGCATCTCTTCAACCTCCGGCGCGACATCGGCGAAACTCGCGATCTCGCCGACAAGCATCCTGACATCCTCGCGGAGATCGACCGGATGCGCCTGAGCTGGGACGCGGAGTTGATCGAACCCCGCTTCCTCGGACTCATGCACACCGAGGAATGGCAGCGGCGCATGCGGCAGTGGCGGGAACAGGAGGAGGAATCGGAGAACTGAGGGGAGATGAAGAGGAAGAGGGAGAGGGAGAGATGGTGAGCAAGCGGTTATTCTGTTTCGTTCTTGGCCTTGTGCCCTTTTCCGCCCTTGCCGAACATAAGCAAGGTGATCACCTGAAGAATGTGGTTGTCGTGCTTGTGGACGATCTCGGTTGGACCGACCTTGCTTGCTACGGTAGTGAGTTTCACGACACGCCCCATATCGATGAGCTGGCCGCGCGAGGAACCCGCTTCACCCAGGCTTATGCCGCCTCGCCGGTGTGCTCGCCCACGCGGGCCGCCCTCATGACCGGGCGCGATCCTGTCCGCCTTGGCATCACGGATTGGATACCGGGCCACCGCGTTCCACCCGGCCGCCTCCTCGAAACGCCTCCCATCCGGAGCGAGCTGGCTCCCGACGAAATGACCCTCGGCGAGCTGTATCAGGAACACGGATATAGAACGGGCTACTTTGGTAAATGGCACTTGGGCATGGACGAGGCTTACTGGCCCGAGCATCGCGGCTTCGATGTGAACAAGGGGGGCATTGCCGTAGGCACGCCGCCGGGCGGTTACTACAGCCCCTACAACAACCCCCGCCTCGAAGACGGTCCCGAGGGCGAATACCTCACCAACCGCCTGACCGACGAAGCGATCGCTTTCATGCGCGGGAATCGGGACGACCCCTTTCTCGTCTACCTCGCCTTCTACAGCGTCCACGGTCCCATCCAGGGCTACGACAAGTGGGACGCTTACTATGAGGCGAAGAGCGAATCCCTGCCCGCGGAAGTCCGCGAAGCCTACGAAATCGAGGGCACCGCCCGCACCCGCCTGCACCAGAGCGATCCCCTTTACGCCGCCATGGTGCGCGCGGTCGACGACAACGTCGGCCGCCTCCTCGCGGAACTGGAGGCCCTCGGCCTCGCCGAGCGCACGGTTGTCGTCTTCACCTCCGACAACGGCGGTATGTCCACCCGTCGCGGACGCAACCTAGCCCCCACCTCCAACAAGCCCCTGCGCGCGGGCAAGTCGTGGGGCTACGAAGGCGGCCTGCGCGTGCCCCTCATCATCCGCGCGCCCGATCATCCGCATCCCGGTGCGGTTTCAGAGCAAACCTCCATCAGCATGGACCTGATGCCGACCCTGCTCGACCTCACCGGCCTGCCCCCGCGCCCCGATCTTCATCTCGACGGCATCTCCCTTGCCCCGGCGGTGGCCGACCCCGGCCACACAGAAGCCCGCACCCTCACGT
>SKLD01000397.1 GCA_007123395.1 Opitutales bacterium | reverse complement strand
CGCCATTCTCTACTTGGGGCACAACATCATCGTGAAGAGCAGCCTCTTCCTCGTCGGCGGCGCCACCATGGTCCTCAACCGCACCGACCGGCTCGACCGCACCGGCAACCTATGGGAGCGCACCCCTGTGCTCGGCGTCACCTTCCTCCTGCTCGCACTTTCCCTCTCGGGCATACCGCCGCTCTCCGGGTTCTGGGGCAAATACATGATTGTCGTGGCGGGCTTCACGGCGGGCGAGTACGTCCTCGTCGCCATCGCCATCATCACCGGCCTGCTCACCCTCTTCTCCATGCTCAAGATCTGGCTCGGCGCCTTCTGGCAGAAGAACGAGGCCGCGCCGGTGCGCCTCGGCGACCGCTCTTGGGTGCCCATGACCGGTATCATCGCCGTCATGACGGTCATCTCCCTCATCATTGGGCTCTTCCCCGAATACTTCATCCAGCTCTGCATGACCGCCGCGCATGAACTCCTCGACAAGGAGAGCTACATCCAACTCGTTCTCGGGACCGCGCCATGAAGGAACTCATCGTCAACATCGTCCTCGCCATCATTTGGTTGTTCTTGAGCCGCGACCAGACGGTCATCGACCTCTTGATCGGGTTCGTCGTGGGCTTCGGCGTGCTCGCCGTGTTCCAGAAAATCACGGGCTCGAGCGACTACGTGCGGCGCGTGCTCGCTTTTGTGCGCTTCGGTCTCGTCTTTTTGCGCGAGTTCATCCTCTCCAACGTCCACGTGATGGTCTTCACCCTCACCGTGCCTCGCAGCCGCATGCGCCCCGAGTTTATCTCCATGGATGTCAGCGGCATGACGGAGACGGAGATTGTCATCCTCGCCCAGTCCATCACCCTCACCCCCGGCACAACCGCTGTCGAAGTGAGCGAAGACTGCACCTCCCTCCTCATCCACTTTCTCGACCCCGGCAAAGGCGAAGACAAAACCGCCGAGATCCGGAAGAACTTCAAAGAACCCATTATGTCCTTCATGCGCTGATGGAAACCGCCCTCGTCATAGGTAATTTCGCCGTCTTCTTCACCATTGTGCTCGGGCTCTTCCGCATGATGCGGGGACCAACGATCGTCGACCGTATCCTCGCCTTCGACACCACCGCGATCAGCCTCATTGCCCTTGTCGTGCTCATGTCGATTCGCTGGAATACCGCCGTCTACCTCGAGCTGGTGCTCATCATCTCGCTCCTAGGCTTCGTCGGCACGGTCGCGCTCGTCTTCTACCTCCAGCGCACCCACACCGCCGAAAACCAAAACCCGGAGAACAAGCAATGACCATCGACGACGCTATTGTCGCCGCCCTCATCGTCCTCGGCTGCCTCGTTCTCCTCGTGGCGGCCATCGGCATCGTGCGCCTGCCCGACGTCTATTGCCGCAGCCACGCCCTCGGCAAAGGCATGACCCTCGGCATCAGCCTCCTTCTCATTGCGCTCTGGCTGCACTTGGGGACGGATGCGGCCGGCATCAAGGTGCCCCTCGCCATCGCCTTCCAGTTCGCGACCATTCCCGTCGCCTCCCACCTCCTCTCCCGTGTCGCCTACAAGACCGGCATCCCCGACTACAAGCCCGGTGAAAAGTCCCCGAAGGACGAAAACCGCAGCTGAGCGCGGCGGCGGGCCTCTCCCTTCGCATCCATCCATGACTTCCGTCTCATGCCTCGTCCTCGTCGACGCGCGCGGCACATGGCTGGCCACCCAACGGCCGCACGGAAAAACGCTCGGCGGCCTCTGGGAGTTTCCCGGCGGCAAGGTCGAGAACGGCGAGTCGCCGGAGAACGCCCTGCGCCGTGAGCTGCGCGAGGAACTGCACCTCACCGTCGGCAGCCTCGAACCGCTCGCTCCCGTCACCCACTGCTACCCCTTCGGCTCCATCCGCCTCCTCCCCTTCCTCGCCCGCTGCCGCATCCGCCCCCCGCTCGTTCTCAACGAACACATCCGCGCCCAATGGCTCGACGCCGACACCGCGCAGGCACTCCCGTGGGCCCCCGCCGATCTCCCCGTCCTCGCCCAAATCACCGCCCGATTCCCCCAAAAAACCGTATAGCAGAACACTCCGCCCGCCGCCGACAGCCCCTCCGCTCGTCAAATTTTTATTACTCCAAGTAAGATTGTGTCAATTGAAATATTTCGAGGATGATTATTTCGCTCTATGATCTGTCTCGAAGAAATTTTTGTTGACGGGAGCGGCAGCGGGCTTGGCGGGATTTTTCTCGGCTTGCGGGAGACCGGGCGTAAGGCTGGCGGGCGATGGTGGACACGGTTTCGGAAGCGCAGCGCTCCTACAACATGTCGCGGATTCGTTCGAAGAACACGAAGCCCGAGCGCCTCATTCGGTCCGTGCTCCACAGGCTCGGCTACCGCTTCACCGTCAACGGACCGAAAAACAGGAAGCTCCCCGGCAAGCCGGACATTGTGCTGCCGAAATATCGGACAGTGGTTTTCGTACACGGGTGTTTTTGGCACGGGCACGAGGGGTGCAAGGATTTCCGCTTACCGAAGTCGCGCACGGACTGGTGGCGGGCCAAGATCGACCGGAACCGCGCCCGCGATGCCCGCAACCTCGCCGCCGTCCGAGCGCTGGGTTGGCGGGCGCTTGTCATCTGGACCTGCGAGTTCAACACGGTGGCGAAGCTCGAAGCCCTCCGCTCCTCCCTGCCCGCTCGGATCGGGCTGCCGCCGGAAATCGGCGAGGAGCGGGCGGTCGCCGAGGAAGCGGCCCCCTACGGCAAGCGCCGCGCGGGCAAACGGTGAGATCTACAAGGCGGCCGGCCTGCGCCTTGCCGGGTGAATCGCACCCGGACAAGTGGCACTCCCGCAGGGACTCGAACCCCGATTCCAGCCTCCGGAGGGCCGTGTGTTATCCATTACACTACGGGAGCGACGGAAAAGAAGCGGTGAAGCTGCGCCGCCGCTCTGCGCGGGTCAACAAATTTCGCGCGCGGTGCAGCCACTGCAACTCGCTACTCTCTTCCGGACTTCCGCCGTCATGCTATCCACGCTTTCACCGCTTTGTTCCGCATCGTCCTTCGCCATGGACGCCGCGCTCTTCCGTCCGCCGCGCTGATTCTCCGCCTGCGGCCGGTCAGTCGTCTTTCTTCGAGAGGAGGAGATAAACCACATGCAGGCGGAGACCGGCGTCCTCGCCCTTACCGGCCGGCATCCAGCGAAGCGCTTGGATAACGCACCGATAGCCAGGGACGAACCGGACGACGTAGCGAAGCCGGGCGAAGAATCCGCGGTGTTCGATGAGGGAGCGGATAAGGTTTCTTTCATTTTCATCGGCTCCGGACACTTTCAGCAACTCGCGCCGGTCATTCTTGTCGAATGCCGCAATCATGAGCATTTCGGACAATAGGCGTGTCACCATCACGCGAAGCGCGTTCCGCCGTTCTTCATCGGATTCGACCTTCTGCGCCCGCTCCGTCAGTTCGAGCAGGATCTGCGCGAGCTTTTCCACCTCGTCGGCGATTACGTGCTCGCCGGGCTCGAAAAGGATCTCCGGCTCGACGGGCATCCCTTCCTCCCTCAAGCCGTCCACGATCTCCTCGAAAGCTTCGCGCGTCCCGCCGCCCCCCGCGCACTCACAAAACAGTTCGATGGTCCGTGTCGCGGGACCTTCGTCATCCCATTCATCATCATCATCGTCGTCGTACACCTCGTCTTCCGCCTCGCCCTCGCCGATACCGACAGCGAAATGAAATCCGTTATCGCCGCAACGCGCGCGCAAGCGCCCCATGATGCGCTCCGCCGCGCGTTGATCCTCAAAGGGTCCCTGTATGTAGAACGGTTTCCCGTCCTTGCCGTACGCAAAGGTCTCCGCACAATCCGCCGCCTTCACGCCGCCGAACACGCGCGAGGCCTTTTTGTAATCGCCGTGCGGCGCGAAGCCGAGACGGCGGGCATAGTCGACGGCGCCCTCGACAAATTTGCGGCACCACGCGGCGTCTTTCTCCTCGTATCCACTCTCGAAAAATTTCTCCAATAGGTCGTCGACATCCCTGTCGTCGTAGTCGGAGACGAAGGCGGCGTTTTTTACACCGAGGCAGAACCGATCGATCATGAAAATCCCGACCTCCCACAGGTCGCCCCGACGCCGCGCGACCATCACATTACCCGCGCCGCTCTCGCTCCCGCTTGCGAGCCCCGGCATGACGTAACCTCTGTGTTTTCCGCTCATTTCGACCACACACGCTGCGTGAGGCTGAAAGCCCTAGCCACAAAAAAACGTCAGACCCAATGGTTTTCCGTTGGCCCGCCGAAAGCAACGCGTCCCTTCAGAATCTCCAAGACGTGCCGATCATACCCCGGAGCGCCTCATACCGGCTACCGGTTTCATAGACGAGCGTGGCCTTGAAGGAGCGTCCGCGGGTCACCCGGTAGCCCGTTCCGATACCGAAGCTCTGAAAGTTGTCGACGAGGCTGCTGCGCAAGAAACGCGTGTCCATGACATACCCGTGGTGCGTCCACCGCCCGGCGAGGTAAAACACCTGCACACCGTTGATCAGCACCTGCTGGTTGTCCCTTACGGGGTCGGGATAATCCTTACGCCCGGAGTTCCATGCCAACGAAACCGAGTTGCCTACGTTGATTACCCAATGGTCGTCGAGACGGTGGGCGAAACTACTCGAGAGGCCCGTATTGTAGACCCAAGCCCCTTGGTTCAGATCAGAGGACTCGCGCAAAAAGATTCCCGCCGCCGGAGTCACCTTCCAGCGATAGGGCTTTCCGTCGGCCTTGATGAAGACGTGGTGCGAATAGGCCGCCGAGAGACCACCCCCGTAGATGCTTGCGTTACCCATACTCACGCCGTCGGCGCCGATAAGAACGTCCTTTGCGCGCGTGATCGAAAGCGGTGCGACAATATTCAGGACACCGCGCTCGCTCATGCGCCGGGAATACGGGATTCTCATGGTGTAGAGGTCGAAATCCACCCCGTCTACTGTCGAAGACCCGAAACCCACGTCTATATCCAGCGCCGATACACCAGCCGTTTCCGCGGCGGTCTCCGCAATCTCCGCAGGAAGATCCTCCTCGAAGAGATCGACAACATCATCCACGCTGACAAACGCGCCCAGCATCGAAGCCTCCGCCGCCGCTTCCGCGGTTGTTGACCGCGGCGTGCCATCGGTGAGGCCTACCGGGGAAAAGGGGCTGTCGTCATACTCGCCGTGCCAGCGGTCGTGGTCATCCCACCAATCCTCCTCTTCCCACGGAGGAGGAGTCTGCTGCGCAAAGGAAGAGCAGGCAAGAGATAGAATAACTGTGGCAAGAACTGTTTCTTTTACGAAGAATCTCATTATTTTAGCTGGTTTAGTCTGGTTTAAGCAATTAGAAAAACGATTTAAACTGACACACGGGATAAGATTTGTTTCTAATGAACGCAACCGTCAGCCTCCGTCACCTATAAGGATATAAGATCAATGAAACGCCGTAATAAGAGAATCTTTCTCGCCCTCGTGCTTCTTCCATGTGTCCTCGTAATCACCGCCGTCGGCACACTCATATTTCCCGGTTGGAATCTCACGCCACTACGCGGCTATATCGCCGCTTTGGTGGAGAAGCAGGTTGACGGGTTGGAATTTTCGTTCAAAGAAGCACGCCTGCAACTGAGCCGGGGGACCCAATTGCAGGCTGGAGTCCGCCAAGTCGCTCTGGGGCAAGCGGATGGAGAACGCACACTTGAGCTTGGCAGCGCTTGGCTGAGCATTCCCCTAAGCCGTCTCGTGCGCGGCCGGATCATGCCGGAAGAATTCGACTTGCATGAAGTATCGGTCTGGTTGGAAACCGATGAAGCAGGAATCCCCCTCCTTCCCCTGTGGATTCAGGGACTCACCGAGAGCGAGGTTGAGAAGCCGGAAACCGCAGCGTGGGATGAGTTCCGCCTGAACGAGGTTCCGCTCATTTGGAAAATCACCGAGGGCGAGACAACAAAGATCCGAATCCGTGAATACAGGGCGCATCTCCTGCAAAAGGGACAAACCGCCACCTTTTCGCTGCCCTTCCTGCACATAGATCTCGACGGTCGCGGGGACGGTGCGGACATCATCTGGCGAAGCGGCGATATCGATTCACAAGGCTCCCACTACGTTGCAGGAAAAATGCGGGTTAACGTGCCCGCAGAAACCGTCGACTGGGAAAATCAACTG